>SLCP01000202.1 GCA_007125735.1 Coriobacteriia bacterium
GACGGCAGCACCCTGTTCGGCTCCGACACGCCAGCGGTGGTAGCCGACGATGAAGCGTTCGATATCGCCGTCGAGCACCGCATCGACGTTGCCGGTCTCGATATCGGACCGGTGGTCTTTGACCATCTGGTACGGGTAGAGCACGTAGCTCCTGATCTGGCTGCCAAAGGCGATGTCGACCTTCTCGCCCTTCAGCTCCTCGAGCTCCGCCATGCGCTTGGCCTTCTCGAGCTCGTAGAGACGCGCACGCAATATCTTCATCGCGGCGTCTTTGTTCTTGAGCTGGCTCTTCTCGTTCTGACAGGTGACGACCGTGCCGGTCGGAACGTGGGTGATGCGCACCGCCGAATCGGTCGTGTTGACCGATTGGCCACCAGGACCGCTCGAACGGAACACGTCGATCTTCAGGTCCTCGTCGCGGATGTCGACCTCGATCTCGTCGGGCAGGACCGGCAAGACCTCGACTTTCGCGAACGTGGTCTGACGACGCTTCTTCTCGTCGGTAGGGCTGATGCGGACGAGGCGATGTACGCCGGCCTCGGACTGCAGCATTCCGAAGGCGTTGCGGCCATGGATGGTGAAGACCGCCCGGTCGATACCGAGCTCGACGCCTGCCGGCGCGTCGTGCAGGTCGACCTTCCACTTGCGGGACTCGGCGAACTTACTGAGCATCTTGAGGAGCATCTCGGCCCAGTCTTGCGCCTCGAGGCCACCCGCGCCGGGAATGATCGTGACGATCGCGTCACCGGAGTCAAACTCGCCGGTGAACCACGAGGCGACCTCGAGGGTGTCGACACGAGAGCTGAGATCGGCCAACACGCTCTCGACCTCGGCGGCCATGTCCGCATCGTTCTCGGAGACCGCGAGTTCGTTTGCGGCCTCCGCGTCTTCGAGCCCTGCTACCACACTCTCGTACGCTGCGATCTCGTCGCGCAGGTCGGCGGCGCGGGCCATCACGCTCTGTGCGGCGGACTGGTCGTCCCAGAAACTCGGCTCGGCGGCCTTGGCCTCGAGCGATGCCACCTCGGCCCGTTTCGAGTCGACGTGCAGGTAGCCGGCGACCGTCGCCACTCGCGTGCGCAACCGCTCGATCTCGTTGGTCCGGTCCTGGATCATCTAGGCAGCCGCTCCATGACACTTCTTATACTTCTTGCCGCTCCCGCACGGACACGGATCGTTACGTCCGACGTTGGCGTACGGGTCTTCCTTGTCCTTAACGACGGTGGCCGTCGCCGCACCTCCGCCCGCGGCAGCACTCGCGGCCGCTATGGCGTCAGGAGACGGTCCCGCAGGCCCGGCCGCGGTCGCCGCGGCTTGCGCGGCGCCGGAGAAGATGGTCGACTCCGACGGCGCCGAGTACGACACGTCGCGCATCGCGGGCTCCTCGGCAGGAACGGGCGGACGCATGACCTGGATGTGGAACATCGTGCGCAGGAAGTCCTCGTTGATGAGCTGGACGAGCGCGCCGAACATACTGTACGCCTCGGTCTTGTACTCGACGAGCGGGTCGCGCTGCCCCATCGCGCGCAGGCCGATACCGTCTTTGAGGTAGTCCATCTCGAGGAGGTGCTCCATCCACCGGGTGTCGATGACGCGGAGCATGACCTGACGCTCGAGTTCGCGCAGGTTGTCAGGGCCGAGCTCCTCTTCGCGCGTGGCATACGCGGCGAGCGCCTCCTCGGTGAGCTCCTCGGCCAGCTCGTGCGGGTTCTCGATCTCGCCCTTATGACGCAGCGCCGTGTCGATACCGGTCAGCTCCCGGTACCACGTGGCCATGGCGTCCCACTCCCAGTCCTCGGCGTAGACGTTCTCCGGACAGTGCTCGAGCACGCCCGCGAGCACGGCTTCGCGGAGCATCTCCTCGACGCGACCGTGGATGTCCTTGCCGTCGAGAATCCGGTTGCGCTCCTTGTAGATGACCTCGCGCTGCTTGTTCATGACGTCGTCGTACTCGAGGACATGCTTACGTGCGGCGAAGTTCATCGCCTCGACCTGGCGTTGCGCGCTCTCGATGGCCTTGGAGACGAGACCCGCCTGGATCGGCATGTCGTCGGGGATGTCGGTCTTTTCCATGAAGCGCGAGATGCGGTCCATCCGGTCGCCGCCGAACAGACGCATGAGATCGTCTCCGAGCGACAGGTAGAACTGCGACAGGCCTGGATCGCCCTGACGTCCGGACCGGCCGCGCAGCTGGTTGTCGATGCGCCGCGAGTCGTGGCGCTCGGTGCCGATGACCGCGAGCCCGCCCGCCGCTACGACCTCGTCGTGCTCGGCGGCGGTGATCGCCTTGGCCGAGGTGAGCGCTTCTGCGCGCTGCTCCTCGGTCGCCTCCTCGGGATCGATGTTGCGATCGCGCAGCACATCGTCGACGAGGAAGTCGGGATTGCCGCCGAGGATGATGTCGGTTCCTCGGCCAGCCATGTTGGTGGCGATGGTGACCGCGCCGAGGCGCCCCGCTTGCGCGATGATCGCCGCCTCGCGCTCGTGCTGTTTGGCGTTGAGGACCTCGTGCTTGACGCCGCGCTTCGCGAGCAGGCGGGAGAGGTGCTCGGAGTTCTCGATCGAGATGGTGCCCACGAGACACGGCTGCCCGACCCGATTGCGCTCCACGATCTCCTCGACCACCGCCTGGAACTTCGACTCGACCGTGCGGTAGATGAGGTCGTCGCGGTCGTCGCGGACCATCGGCATGTTGGTGGGGATGACGGTGACGGGCAGCTTGTAGATCTCGCGGAACTCGGCATCCTCGGTGATCGCCGTGCCGGTCATGCCGGAGAGCTTGTCGTACATGCGGAAGTAGTTCTGCAGCGTGATGGTAGCGAGCGTCTGGTTCTCCTCGCGCACGTGCTGCTTCTCCTTGGCCTCGATCGCCTGGTGAAGGCCCTCGGAGTACCGGCGGCCGAACATGAGGCGCCCGGTGAACTCGTCGACGATGAGGATCTCGCCGTCCTTGACGACGTAGTCGACGTCCTTCTTGAAGAGGAACTGTGCCTTGAGGGCCTGTTGGAGGTGGTTGACCATCTGGCCGCTCGGGTCGTCGTAGAGGTTCTCGATACCGAGCGCC
>SLCP01000135.1 GCA_007125735.1 Coriobacteriia bacterium
GAGTCGCAGAAGCCGGTCGTCTTCAAGCGCGGCATGGCCGCGACGATCGAGGAGTGGCTCCAGGCGAGCAACTACATCACGATGGGCGGCAACGAGAACGTCATCTTGTGCGAGCGGGGCATCCGCACGTTCGAGACCGCGACGCGCTTCACGCTCGACATCAGCGCGGTGCCCGTCGTCAAGAAGCTCTCGCTGCTCCCGATCATCGTCGACGTGTCCCACCCCACCGGCTCGGCAGACCTCGTCCCCGCAGTCTCGCGTGCTGCGGTCGCTGTCGGCGCAGACGGCATCATGGTCGAGGTGCATCCCAACCCGCGCGAGGCGCTTTGCGACGGTCCGCAATCGCTTGACCTTGCCGGACTGCGTGATCTCGTCGCCGATCTGGCACCGGTGGCGAGCGCGGTCGGTACCGCGCTGAGGTAGGAATCCGCCTCGTTCCGTCGAACCAAGTCATGAGGTACGGGAGCGTCTCCAGGCCTCCTGGGTCGTTGCCGCACGTTCGCATGCAACGCAAGGTGACCGCGACTCGGGGAGTGCGCGTGGCGGAACGCGGCGCAGTCAGATTCTGCGTGTATTGCGGCGCGGTCGGCGCCGCCCATCTCGGCCCATGCTCGGTGTGCGGTCAGCGGGTCTGCGAGAAGTGCGGCAACATCCAGCACATCAAGGGGGAGTGCAAACCCATCCACGATGCCTGTCTCAAGGACTCCGGCGATTCGTTCTCTATGATCAAGTTCGTGAAGTAGGCTCTGCTACACTGGCTGTCCTATGACCATCGAACTCTCCGAACTCAACCCCGCTCAGCGCGATGCTGCTCTCGCGACAGACGGTCCGCTCCTCGTGCTCGCCGGCGCCGGTTCGGGCAAGACGCGCGTACTCACGTACCGTATCGCCCGGCTCATCGGCGAACTCGGTGTCTCTGCGGCAGAGATCCTCGCCATCACCTTCACCAACAAGGCCGCCGAGGAGATGCGCACGCGCCTCGGCGAGCTGTGCGGCCCGTGCGTCCGCGCGATGTGGGTGCTCACGTTCCACGCGATGTGCGTGCGGATGCTGCGTGCCGATGCCGAGCGGGTAGGCCTCACCAGGACGTTCACCATCTACGACACCGACGACGCGAAGCGCATGATCGCCTCGGTCATGGCCGAGCTCGAGTACGACCCCAAGCGCTACCCCGCGAACGCCATCATGCACCGCATCTCCGCGGCCAAGAACGAGCTCATCGAGCCCGCCGAGTTCGCGCAGACGGTCGTAAGTCCGCTCGACAAGGCGGCGGCCAAGGTGTTCCCGCTCTACCGCAAGCGCATGCGCGAGGCCAACGCGCTCGACTTCGATGACCTGCTCGTCGAGGCGCACCGGCTACTCGCCGAGCACCCCGAGGTACTCGCGGCGTACCAGGACCGCTTCCGCTACCTGCACGTCGATGAGTACCAGGACACGAACCACGCGCAGTACCGCATCGTGAAGCTGCTCGCCGCCAAGCACCGCAACCTCATGGTCGTGGGCGACGACGACCAGTCGATCTACGCGTGGCGCGGTGCCGACATCCGCAACATCCTCGAGTTCGAGCGCGACTACCCGGAAGCGACCGTCGTCAAGCTCGAGCAGAACTACCGCTCCACAGCCACGATCCTCGCGGCGGCCAATGCGGTCGTCGCCAACAACGCCGGTCGCAAGCCCAAGACCCTCTGGACCGCGAACGCCGGCGGCGAATCCATCAGCCGCTACCACGCGAGCGACGAGCGCGACGAGGCCCGGTTCGTCGCGACCGAGATCGAACGGCTCCTGCGCGAGGAAGGCCGCTCCTACGCCGACGTCGCCGTCTTCTACCGTACGAACGCGCAATCCCGCGTGCTCGAGGACACGTTCCTGCGCGTGGGCGTGCCCTACCAGATCGTCGGCGGGACGCGCTTCTTCGACCGCGCCGAGATCCGCGACGTCATGGCATACGTGCGTGCGGTGGTGAACCCCGCCGATGAGATCGCGCTCAAGCGCATCGTCAACAAGCCCAAACGCGGCATCGGCGCTTCGACGGTCGAGAGGGTCGAGTTCGAGGCGTCCCGCCGGGGCGTGTCGTTCGAGGACGCGATGCGCGCGGCGGTGGCCGAGGCGTGGCTCGGCACCGGCCCGCGCACCAAGCTCGCCGCCTTCCTCGAGCTGATCGACTCCATCCGCGGGCTCGTCGCCGACGGCGGCGACCTGCGCGATCTCGTCGAGGCGGTCGTCGAGCGCTCCGGCCTCGTCTCCGCGCTCGAGGCGGAGCGCACGATCGAGGCCGCGGGGCGCGTCGAGAACATCCGCGAGTTCTTTGGTGTGGTGGGTGAGTTCGCCGAGACGCACGAGGAAGCCGACCTGCCCGCCTTCATGGAGTGGGTCGCGCTGCGCACCGACATCGACAGCCTCGTCGCAGGCGAGCGGGCGGTCACGATGATGACGGTGCACACCGCCAAGGGCCTCGAGTTTCCCGTCGTGTTCATCGTGGGACTCGAGGATCAGATCTTCCCGCACGCCAATTCGATGTTCGACGTCTCCGGCCTCGAGGAGGAGCGCCGGCTCGCGTACGTGGGCATCACCCGCGCCCGCGAGCGCCTCTACCTGACGCACGCGCACGCACGCAGCCTCTTCGGCTCGACGCAGTACAACCCCCCCAGTCGTTTCATCGCCGAGATACCCGAGGAGCACGTGGCGGCGAGCGGGCTCGGCTCGGCAGGCGTGAGCGGCACCGGCTACGCGCGCCGGGGAGCCGCCGCTCGCGGTTCGGCGTACGGGACCGGCCCGGGACCGGCTGCAGCCACCGGAGGCGGACGCGTCTTCGGCTCGGGCGCGCCGCGCGAGGGTTCCTCGGCCACGCCCTCACCTGCAGCCGCCGAGTCCTTCGAGGTCGGTGCGACCGTGGAGCACAAGGTGTTCGGGCTCGGCACGGTCGCCGCGGTCGAGGGCGACAAGGTCACCATCACGTTCGAGACCGCCGGCACCAAGAAGTTGCTTGCGGGTTTCGCGCCGCTGCGCAACGTGCGAGACTAACACCGAACCGTACGCAGTCGACCGGAGGAGCGCGCGCCGATGGGTCCTGTGCTGGTCTTCGGCCACAAGAATCCCGACAACGATTCGGTGTGCTCGGCGGTCGCCTACGCGCACCTCAAGAACCTCGTCGATACCGTCAACGTCTACGTTCCGGCTCGCCTGGGCCCTGTGCCGCCGGAGACCGAGTGGGTGTTCTCGCGCTTTGGCGTGGAGCTGCCCGAGGAGATCGCTCACGTCCACACACGCGTGCGCGACGTCATGACCGCCGACGTCGTGACCGTCGAGGCCGGCACGACGATGCTCGATGCGGGCCGCCTCATGCGCGAGCGCGACGTGCGTGCGCTGCCGGTCGTAAGTGACGGCATCATACGCGGCCTCATCAACCAGCGCATCCTCGCCGAGGCGTACCTCGGCGAGACCGAGATCCGCGGGTTCTCCGAGGTCGCGGTCACCGTGGACCACCTCGTGGAGGTGCTCGATGGCGAGTTGCTTGCGGGCAGTCCCGAAACGACGCTCTCCGGTGGCGTGCTCATAGGGGCGATGGAGCCCGAGACGATGCGCGGCTACATCAGCCCTGGCGATACGCTCATCGTCGGCGATCGGAGGCGGACGCAGCCCATGGCGCTCGAGGCGGGCGTAGCGTGCCTCATCGTCACGGGCGGACACCGGCCCGCCGACGCCGTGCTCGACCTCGCCAACGAGCGTGGCGCCGCAGTGGTCCTTACCTCGCATGCGACGTTCACCACCGCGCGGCTCGTCAACCTCTCGCACACCGTGGGCGACGTCATGGATACCGACGTGCTCACGTTCGATCCCGACATGCTGCTCTCCGAGGCGGTCGAGGACCTGCTCGCGTCCACCCACCGTGAGGCGGTCGTGCTGGCCGCGGACCGCTCGGCCACCGGCATCCTCACCCGCACCAACATCGCCCGAGGCGACCGGCGGCGCGTGGTGCTCGTCGACCACAACGAGATCGCACAGTCCGCGCCCGGTGTCGAGGAGACCACCGTCATGGAGGTGGTCGACCACCACCGGATCGGCGACATCCAGACCACCGGTCCGATCCTCTTCCTCAACATCCCGGTGGGAGCCACCGCGACGATCGTCGCGATGCGCTACGAGGAGCTCGGCGTGGTGGTCCCTGAAGCGATGGCCGGCATCCTGCTCGCCGCGATACTGACCGACACCGTCCTCCTCAAGTCGCCTACGACCACCGACACCGACCGCGAGGTCGCCGCTCGGCTCGCGCAGCGCATCGGGGTGGACGCGGTCGAGTTCGGCATGGAGATGTTCCGCGCCCGCACCGCCGGGAGGACGTTCTCCGCCGAGCAGGCTGTGAAGGCGGACTTGAAGGAGTACCGCGCAGGTGAAACGCTAGCTGCGATCGGACAGATAGAGACCGTGGACGTGGCCGAGGTGATGGATCACGTCGACGAGGTCCGCACGGTGATGGAGTCGCTGCTCGAGGCGCGCGAATACGACCTCGTGCTGCTCATGGTGACCGACGTGGTTCGCGAGGGGAGCGAGATCGTGGCCGTAGGCAAGGTGCGCCTTGCCGAACGGGCGCTTGACGTCTCGCTCTCCGAGAGCGGCTCCGCGTGGATGGACGGAGTGCTCTCGCGCAAGAAGCAGATCGCCGCGCGCCTTGTCGACGCGGCGGGAGCGTAGGAGCCACCGATGACACCGGTCGTGCGCAGGGCCGCCAAACCGTGGAGCCGGAACCCGACGCCGGGAATCGCGGTGCTCGTCGTCGGCATCGCGGCCGCTCTCTTCCTCGGCATGACCGCGGCGATACTGTTCTTTCCCGCGTTCCAAGACATCGACGAGCGCATCTCCGGGGCCATCCGGAGCGTTGAGGCGCCGGGATTCGTTACGATCGCCGAGTTCTTCACCACACTCGGCAGCGGCGTGGTGATGGCATCGCTCACCGTCGTGGGCGTGGCAGTACTGCTGCTCAAGCGGTGGCCGGCCGAGGCGATACTCCTCGCGCTCACGATGGCGGTCGGCACCACGGCGGGGAGCGTGCTCAAGCAGCTGATCGACCGCGCTCGCCCGGGCATCGAGGTGGCACGCATCCCGGTGCCCGAGTCGTACAGCTTTCCCTCGGGGCACGCGCTTGCGGCGTTGTTGTTCTTCGGGATTCTTGCGTTTCTCGCTTTCGTGCGCGCTCGCGAGGTGAGCGTGAAGTTCGGCGGCATCGTCGCGTGCACGATCCTCGCGCTCGGCGTGGCACTCTCGCGCGTCTACCTCGGCGTGCACTTCCTCGGCGACGTCATCGCGTCGTGGCTGCTCGGCTCCGCGCTCCTCACGGCGTTCGCCGGGGGATATGTGTGGTGGGTGACGAGGCGAGAGTAGCGGTTACGCGCGCGGCAGCGTGACGGTGAACGTCGAGCCGGCGCCCGGCTCCGATACGACTTCGACGGTGCCGCTCGATCGCTCGACGACGTGGCGCACGAGCGCAAGCCCAAGTCCGGTGCCGCCGCTGCGGCGCGAGCGCGCCCGGTCCACGCGGTAGAAGCGCTCGAAGATCCTCGGCACGTCTTCTGCCGGTATGCCGATACCGGTGTCCATGACCGAGATGCGCACTTCGCTTGGGTCTGCGTCGATCCGCACGCACACAGATCCGGTCTCCGTGTAGGTGATCGCGTTGTCGAGGAGGTTGTCCAGAGCGACCGCGATATCGGTGGGGTCCGCTTGTGCGAAGACGCCCTCGTCAGCGACGGCGGTGTCGTCTGCGGCGAGCTGCAGTCTGCGTTCCGTTGCGGCCGCCGTGTGGCCGATGACGGCGTTTCGTACGACCTCGCGGATGTCGGTGATGGCGTCAGGCGCGGGGATCGACTCGAGGCGGGAGAGGTCGAGCAGGTCCGTGACGAGGCGGCCGAGGCGCGCGGACTCCTCCTCGATGCGGCTCGCGAACGCAAGCGCCTGTGCGGTGTCGCCGTCCTCGGCGGCGTGCATCGCGGAGTCGGCGAGAAGGTGTATCGCGGCGGTGGGGGTCTTGAGCTCGTGACTGGCGTTGGCGACGAAATCGCGGCGCATCCGCTCGAGGCGCGTGCGCTGCGTCGTGTCGCTTACGACCACGAGCGTGCGGGAGCGACCTTCCGCAGGGTTGAGGGGAAGGACGCTCGTGCGCAACGTGCGGCCGGACGGATCGGGCTCGCTTTCGGTCGTGGTCGGGTCGGAGATCTCGAGCGCTGAGGTCACGGCGGTGCGGACAGCGGCGGGGAGCCCGCTCTCATCGAGGTTCCGGTCGCGCCAGCCGAGCGCAGGTGCGCGGAAGAGTCGGCTCGTCGCGCTGTTCGCGAACACGATCCGGTCGCCGTGTAGGAGGAGCACCGCGTCTGTGAGTCCGTCGAGGACGGCGCGCAGGTTGCGCTGCTCGGCCTCGAGGTCGGCGAGGCGGTTGCGCATCTGCGTCCGCACGTCGGTAAGCGCGGCCGTAAGCTCAGCAAGCCCGTTGTTGTCGCGCCGTACCGTGGCCCGCAGGTCGCCTGCGGCCATCGCGCGTGCCATGCGCGAGAGCCGCTCGATGGGCCGCGCAGTGCGCGTCGCAAGGCGCACGACGAGTGCGAGGGCGAGCATGAGCGCTCCACCGAACACGAGCGGAGCCGGCAGCAGGTCGGGCACGGCAAGCGTGAGCGCCCAGGGCGCGGCGAGTGCTGCTACGATCGCTGCAGCACCGAGCGCGAGTCGCGTCTGGAACGAGCCTGTCCATCGTTTGGCTATGCCGGTCACCCCGTGCCTTCTGTCGTGTCCGCAGCCGACTTGAGCACCGGTTCGAACCGGTATCCCATCCCGTGCACGGTATGGATGTAGAGGTAGTCGCTCGGCTCCTCGATGCCTTGACGCAGCCGGCGGATGTGTACGTCGATCGTGCGCGATGAGGGGAGGAACTCGTACCCCCACACCTGCTGCGCAAGCTTCTCGCGGGTTTGGAGGGCACCTTCGTTGCGCGCGAGCGAGACGAGCAGCTGGAACTCCTTGAGGCGCAGTTTCGCTGGAACGCCGCCCACGCTGACGCGCAGCTCGTTGGGTTCTATGTAGAGGTCGCCTACCTCGATCGGCACGTCGGCCGCGAGCACCGCACGCTCGCGTACCCGCCGCAGGTTTGCGCGTACGCGCGCGAGCAACTCCTCCATCGAGAAGGGTTTTGTCATGTAGTCGTCGGCGCCGGCGTCCAGACCGCGCACCTTGTCGCGCTCCTGGTCGAGCGCGGTCACCATGATGATCGCGGTCTCCGCGTCGATCTTGCGGAACTGCTCGGCGAACGTGTACCCGTCCATGCCGGGCAGCATTATGTCGAGTACGATGAGGTCGGGCGGACACGCGCGGGCCGCCTGGAGCGCCTCGGCTCCGTCGGCCACGAGTTCCGTATCGAACCCGGCACGCCTGAGCGCGTACTCGACGGTCTGGCCGATGATCGGGTCGTCTTCCACCACGAGGATGCGTGACATGCGCGGTCGGTCCCTCCATATCGGGAGTGGGCGCACCCATCATTACACGGCCGGACGGAAATTCAATCCTGTTTAACATTTGTTTTACCTCAGCGGTTGCGAAGTTAACACCCGTGCAACCACACCGTCCCTCCTCAGCCCTAGCATGAATCCAGCGTCGGCCCGATGCCGGTGCGCATGCAGTGGTCACTGAGCACGTCAGTCACGGAGACAAAGGAGAGGGAGCCAGTGAAGGCGAAGAAGCTGTTTGCATTCGCGCTCGTCGCAGTCCTCGCCCTCGGCACGAT
Source organism: Coriobacteriia bacterium (assembly GCA_007125735.1). Taxonomy (GTDB): domain Bacteria; phylum Actinomycetota; class Coriobacteriia; order Anaerosomatales; family SLCP01; genus SLCP01. The sequence goes on from SLCP01000135.1 coordinate 7,763, forward strand.
GGGTCTTGCCGGGTGCAACGGGAACGACGAGCCTGCCGAGGAGCCCGAGACCCCGTCCGAGGAGCCTGCGGCAGAAGAGCTCACCGGTTCGATCACGGTCCAGGGCTCGGACACCATGGTCAACCTCGGCCAGGCGTTTGCCGAGGCGTTCATGGACGAGTACGGCGACGTCGATGTGTCGGTCACCGGTGGCGGTTCGGGTACCGGCATCGCCGCGCTCATCAACGGCACGATCGACTTCGCGAACGCATCGCGTGCGATCAAGGATGAGGAGATCGACGAGGCCGAGGCGACGAACGGCGTTCCGCCGATCGAGTACACGGTCGCCTACGACGGCATCGCTGTCATCGTCAACACGGCGCTCGGCGTCGACGAGATCACCTTCGAGGAGCTCGGTGCGATCTACCGCGGCGAGATAACCAACTGGAGCGAGGTCGGCGGCCCGGACAAGGACATCGTCATACTTTCGCGTGACACGTCCTCTGGTACCTACGCGTTCTTCCTCGAGCACGTCGTTCAGGCTGAGGATGGCGACGCGGTCTACAGTGCCGAGGCGCTTCTCATGCCCTCGACGCAGGCGATCGTCGACGAGACAATCGCGAACGACGCTGCGATCGGCTACATCGGCCTTGGCTATGTCACCGACGACATCAGCGTCGTAGCAGTCGACGGTGTCCAGGCGAGTGTCGCCGGCGTCCAGGACGGCAGCTACAACGTGGCGCGTCCGCTCTTCATGTACGCCGCTGTGCAGCCTGAAGGAGCCAAGCAGGTGTTCATGGACTGGATCCTGAGCGCTGCCGGTCAGGCCGTTGTGGCGGATCTCGGCTTCGTCCCGGTCGACTAGCGGATGAGAGCGCCCTTCATAGCGAAGTGGCGTGCAGGCCTTCTCGGCCGCCCGGTTACCAGCCGGGCGGCCGATGGGCTTGTTCGGAAGGTGATCGCGCTCAACGGCTGGGCTGCGATCTTCATCCTCGCCGCCATCTTCCTCTTTCTCGCCATCAACTCGAACCGCGCGCTTGGAGAGGTGGGCTTCGTCGCGATGCTCACCGGTCGGGAGTGGTACCCGACCATCGCCGTGCCGCGATTCGGTTTCCTGCCGCTGCTAGCAGGTTCGGCGGCGGTGACCGTGACCGCACTCGTACTCTCGGTGCCGGTGAGTGTCGCGGCGGCGGTGTTCATCTCCGAGTTCGCATCGGGGCGGGTCAAAGAGGTCGCGAAGGCGATCATCGAGTTCATGGCCGCCGTTCCCTCGGTCGTCTACGGTTTCGTCGGACTGGCCGTGGTCGCCCCGTGGGTACAGCAGACGTTCTCCCAGCCGAGCGGACTCTCGGCGCTCACCGCGGCGATCGTGCTCGCCTTCATGATCGCCCCGACCATCGTCTCGATCTCCGAGGACGCGCTCCACGCGGTGCCCAACAGCCTACGGCAGGGCTCCCTCGCTCTTGGCAATACGCGCTGGCAGACGACGTACAAGGTCGTCATACCCTCGGCATCGTCGGGCGTGCTTGCGGCTGTCATGCTCGGCATGGGTCGGGCGATCGGCGAGACGATGGCCGTACTCATGCTCACCGGTAACGCCGCGATCATACCGACGTCCCTGTTCGACTCGGTCCGCACCATCACCGGCACCATCGCTGCCGAGATGGGCAACGTCGTCCAGGGCGGCCTGCACCAGTCGGTGCTCTTCAACCTCGGCCTCGTGCTGTTCACCATCACGTTCCTCATCAATCTCGTCGCCGACCTCGTGCTCGAGAAGCAGCGTAGGAGGTGGCAGCGGTGAGTAACAGGATCAGGAGCGCGCGCATCGTCCAGGCGCTCGCGGTTGGCATCACCGGCGCTGCCGCGGTGTTCATCGTGGCGGCGGCCCTCTTCCTGCTCATCACGATCGTGATCCGAGGCGCCCCGGCGATCAGCTGGGAGTTCATCACCGAACCGCCGCGCGGGCAGATGAAAGAGGGGGGCATCTATCCTGTCATCGTCGGTACGCTGGCGCTGACGCTCGGTACTGCGGCGTTCAGTCTGCCGATCGGTATCGCGGCGGGCATCTTCTTGTCCGAGTATGCGGCTCGCGGCAGGGTGACCCGGCTTATCAGGCTCGCGATCAGCAACATGGCCGGAGTTCCGTCGATCGTCTATGGGCTCTTCGGCCTCGCGCTCTTCGTGAACCTCGCGGGCTTCGGCAAGTCGATCATCGCCGGTGCTCTCACGCTCGCGTGCCTCACGCTGCCGGTGATCATCACGGCTACCGAGGAGGCGCTGCGCCAGATTCCGTCGGACTTGAGGCAAGCGTCGCTCGCGCTCGGGGCGACGCGGTGGCGCACCATCTACAAGATCGTGCTCCCTGCCGCCGCTCCCGGTATCGTGACCGGCTCCATCCTCGGTCTGTCGCGTGCGGCCGGTGAGACGGCGCCGATCCTCTTCACCGCGGTGGCATACTACAAGCGGCAGCTGCCCGACTCGATCTTCTCGGACGTCATGGCCCTGCCGTACCACATCTACATCCTCGCGACGCAGGTGACCGATCGTCCCATCGATATCGTGTGGGGCACAGCACTCGTGCTCGTCGCGGGAGTCACGGCACTCAGCGTGCTCGCAGCAGTGTGGCGCTCGAATCAAAGACGAAAGGTGAGATGGTGACCGACCCCGGACATGACAAGGCGAGAGGCGGCAGTTTCGACTTGAAGGACGTTTCCGTCACGTATGGGAACGAGACGGCTGTCGCCGGTGTGACGATGCATATCAGACCGCGGGCCGTGACTGCGCTCATCGGGCCTTCAGGGTGCGGCAAGTCGACCCTGCTGCGCTGTCTCAACAGGATGAACGATGAGATCTCGAGCGCGGTGGTGGGAGGCACGATCACGCTTGACGGACGCGACATCTACGCCAAGGACATGGATCCGGTCGAACTGCGGACTCGGGTGGGTCAGGTGTTCCAGAAGCCCAATCCGTTTCCGATGACGATCTACGACAACGTCGCCTACGGGCCGAGGACGCAGGGCATCCGCAAGCGCTCCCAACTCGACGAGGTCGTCGAGAAGTCGCTCGTTCGGGCGGCGCTGTGGGGCGAGGTGAAGAAGGACCTCAAGAAGCACGCGTTCGAGCTCTCAGGTGGTCAGCAGCAGCGCCTGTGTATCGCGCGCGCGCTCGCGACGCAGCCCGACGTCATACTCATGGACGAGCCGGCATCCTCGCTCGACCCGATCTCCACGCAGCAGGTCGAGGACACGATCGCCGAGCTGAAGTCCTTCGTGACCGTCGTGATCGTCACGCACAACATGCAGCAGGCGGCACGCATCTCAGACGAGACTGCCTTCATGCTCCGCGAGACCATGGACGAGCCGGCGTTCCTCGTCGAGGTGGGAGAGACGCGCGTGATGTTCACCAACCCGGGCGACAAGCGCACGGAGGCCTACATCACGGGACGCTTCGGCTAGATCGGACGAGCGGCCACACCACGTCTGACAAGGGTCTTCTGCGGGAACACAACAGGACGCGCCGAGGGGGGGAGGCGCGTCCTGTCCTGTCGAGAGCCGCGTTGCCCGCCCCGAGGGGGGAGGAGAAGGCGGGTCGCTGTGCTCTGTGTATGATGCTAGCAACACACGTGCCACTTACGGGTTCATGCGGCTTGTATAAATGAATCAGGAATCAGGCATCCTGCATCATCAAGACTTATCGTCGAAGGACTCATTCGTGCGCTACGGGTAGAGACGCCGCGTAGGCTAC
>SLCP01000117.1 GCA_007125735.1 Coriobacteriia bacterium
CATGAGGTTCACTTCGTCGGCACGGCGACCGGCCCCGAGGCCCGTCTCGCACGCGAGGCGGGCCTGGTGTTCCACGCCCTGCCCGCGCGCGGGTTCGACCGGTCGCGGCGGCTCTCTCTCCTCGGCGCTCTCGTAGTGCTCGCGGTATCGACCGTGCGCGCGACGGTATTGCTCGGCCGGGTGCGCCCCGCCGTAGTCGCGGGTTTTGGTGGCTACGTGTCCATCCCGGTAGGGCTCGCCGCCGTCGCGCGGCAGATACCGATCGTCCTACACGAGCAGAACTCGGTGATCGGTATGGCCAACAAGCTGCTTTCCCGGTGGGCGTGCGCCGTCGCGGTCACGTACCCCGATACCGTCTCGCAGGTTCGTCCCGGGACTGAGACCCAGGTGACGGGCAACCCCGTGCGAGAGGGGATCGTCGAGGCCGATCGGGCTGCCGCACGCAGGGACTTCGGCGCAGGCGAGCGCGACGTGCTCGTGCTCGCGTTCGGCGGCAGCAGAGGCGCGCGCCACCTCAACGAGGCGATGGCTGACCTGTCGGCGGCGCTGCTCGAGCGTGACGACGTCCACGTGCTCCATGTCGCCGGACCGGCCGAGGTCGCCGATGTCCGCGCGCGCATCGCCGAGGACGGTTCGGCTGCCGAGGAAGGCGACCGCTACCGCGTCTTCGACTACCTCGAGGACATGGGCTCGGCGCTCGCCGCTGCCGATGTCGTCGTCGCACGAGCAGGGGCCACCTCGATCGCCGAGATCACGGCGGTGGGCCGTGCTGCGGTACTCGTGCCGTATCCGTATGCCACCGACGACCACCAGACCCTGAACGCGGCGGACGTCGCGGCGGCGGACGGGGCAATGGTCGTCTCCGACGCCGACCTCGACACGCCCCGGTTCGCCGATGCGGTCCTGCGCCTCGTAGACGACGCGACGGCGCGCGCTGAGATGGCGGATGCGTCGAAGTCACTCGGCCGGCCGGACGCAGGAGAGCGGCTCACCGCAGCGATCCTGTCGTGCGCGCGAACAAGGAAGTCGAGGTTCGTGCGATGAGTGCAAGCGTGTACGCGCACTTCATAGGCGTGGGTGGAGCGGGGATGAGCGCGTTGGCGCGCGTGCTTCACGAGCGCGGCGTAGCCGTGACCGGATCGGACCTCAAGGAGTCGCGCTACACGACGGCGCTCAGAGAGATGGGCGTGCCCGTCGCGATCGGTCACGATGCCGCCAACCTCGGTGCGCCGGAGGTGGCCGTGGTCTCGACGGCCATACCCGAGACCAACCCGGAGCTTGTCGAGGCGCGACAGCGTGGCATCGACGTCTGGCCGCGAGCGCGGATGCTGGCGCACCTTGCCGAGGAGCGCACGACCATCGCGGTCGCGGGCACGCACGGCAAGACGACCACGAGCTCGATGGTCGCCACGATGCTCGCGGGCATGGGCCTCGACCCGACGTTCCTCATCGGCGGAGAGGTCTGCGCGTACGGCACCAATGCGGCGTGTGGCACCGGTTCCCACTACGTCGTCGAAGCCGACGAGTCGGACGGGTCGTTCGTCTACCTCGACCCGCACGTCTCGGTAGTGACTAACATCGAAGCCGACCATCTCGACCACTACGGCACGCTCGAGGCCGTCGAAGCGACATTCGAGCGCTTCGTTGCCAAGACAGCAGCGGGTGGTGCGGCTGTCGTATGCGCCGAGGACGCGCGCGCGATCGAGATTCTCGCGCGCACGGGAGTGCCCACCGTGACGTATGGGCGGATCGCCGAGGCCGACGTGCGGTGCGCCTCTCTGACGTCGACCGGCCGAGGACACCGCTTCACCGTCGCGTTTCCCGACGGGACGATCGTCGAGACCGGCGTCGAGGTTCCCGGGGAGCACAACGTACTCAACGCGACCGCCGCCCTCGCCGTCGCACACGTGCTCGGCATCGATGTCGTGGCAGCCGGAGCCGCGCTTGCTGGATTCGCGGGGGTCAAGCGCCGGTTCGACGTGATCGGGATGTCAGGCGGGGTGACGGTCGTCGACGATTACGCTCACCATCCCACCGAGGTCAAGGCGACACTCGCCGCCGCCCGAGCGCTCGATTACGAGCGTGTGTGGGCGGTGTTCCAGCCTCACCGCTACTCGCGGACCGAGGCGCTCGGTGACGAGTTCGGCCGTTCGTTCGACGATGCCCACGGTGTCGTGCTCATGGATGTCTACAGCGCGGGCGAGACGCCGATCCCCGGCGTGAGTGGGAAGACGCTCGTCGACGCGATGCTCGTGCATAACGGGCGCCGGAAGGTCGCGTACCTACCACACCGCCCTGAGGTCGTGCCGTACCTCGCGTCCAACGTCCGCGAGGGAGACCTCGTTCTGACCCTCGGCGCGGGCGACGTGACTGCGTTGGCCCCCGAGATCCTCGACGCACTCGACGAGGCGGGAGGGCGCCGGTGTCCGTGACGCGCGCATACGACCGGCTCCGTGACACCGTCTCTGGTCCGGTGAGGCGTCGTGAGTCCCTGGCGCGCCACACGACGTACCGTATCGGCGGACCGGCTGCGCTCTACGTGGAGTGTGACTCACTCTCCGATGTCGCGCGCACGCTCGAGACGCTGGCCGAGGAGCGTATCGAGTGGATCGTCCTCGGCAAGGGAAGCAACGTACTCGTAGCCGATGACGGGTACGAAGGCGCGGTCATCGTCCTCGGCAAGGACTTCAAGCGATACGCTGTCGACGGCACGGTGCTGCGAGCGGGCGCCGGTGTCATACTCGCCGCCGCACTACGCGAGACATACTCGCGAGGTCTCTCGGGACTCGAGTTCTCAGCCGGCATCCCGGGAACCGTGGGCGGCGCACTTGCGATGAACGCGGGATCGCGCGACGAGTGGATCGACTCGTGCGTCGACACGGTGACGCTCTGGGTGCCGGGAGCGGGCCTCACCGTCCTCCACGGGCACGAGGTCGCGTGGGGGTATCGGGAATCGGACATCCCGAGCCGAGGAATCGCTCTCGAGTGCACGCTGAATCTCGAGGCGAGCGATGTCGAGCGCGTAAGGCGCACCATTGATGCGCGCCTGAGGATGCGGAGGACCTCGCAGCCCGTGGGCACCGCGAACGCCGGGAGCGTGTTCGTGAATCCTCCGGGTGACTCGGCGGGACGCCTCATCGAAGCGTGTGGGCTCAAGGGCCTTCGCAGAGGGGGCGCCGAGGTCTCAGACATGCACGCGAACTTCATCGTGAACGTGGGCGGGGCGACCGCGGCCGATGTGCTCGGTCTCGTCGAGGACGTACGAGAGGCGGTGAACGACAAGTATGGCGTCAGGCTCGAGCCGGAGATCAGGGTCCTCGGGACGCAACAGCCGTAAACGGGTCGTCATCACGTCTCAACGTGTTCGCGAAGGAGGCGCCCCCACCGGGCACGCACGCGGGCGCGGCGGTACGTCGACCTCCACGCCGAGGTCTAACTCGAAGAGCGCCGATCGTGGGCAGCGCACGCGCCGTCCCTCCGACCCGAAACGCATCGCGCGGGAGCAGCGTCTTGCTCGACAGCGCAGGGCTGCCGTCCTGAAGGGCGCGGCGGTGCTTGCGCTCGTTGCGATCGCGGTCTTCGCGGCGCGAGCGGTCTACCTGTCCGACGTGCTCAGTGTAGAGCGCGTGGTGGTCACCGGTACGACGTACCTCGCCGAGGACGAGGTTCGCCGGGTCGCAGCCGTACCCGCCGACGCTACGCTTCTGCGATTCCCAGCAGCCGAGGTCGAGGAGCGTCTGCTCGAGCATCCGTGGGTCGCGACGGTACGGGTCTCGCGTGAACTGCCCGACGGGATGTTGATCGACGTCGAGGAGCGGCTGCCGGTGGCGCTCATCGATAAGGGCGGAGCGGACATGTGGCTCGTTGACGGCGAGGGGAGGGTTCTCGAATCCCGCGTGCCCTCCGCCGACGATGCGTTCGTCGTGATCCGCGACCTCCCTGAGATCGCCCCGGAGGTGGGGACTGTCCTCGACAGCGATGAACTCACGAACGCACTCGATGTACTTGCGGGCGTGAGCGAAGCGCTCCTCTCGGTCGTGCGCGCGGTTTCGGCCCCGTCGGTCGACCTGACCGCTTTGATCACGACTGACGATGTCGAGATACTCTTTGGCACCGCTGAGGACGTAGAGCGCAAGGACGTGGTCGCTCGCACCATACTCGTCGAGCAAGCGGGGAGGGCGGTCTACATCAACGTGCGCACCCCCGACAGGCCGACGTGGCGGGGCATCGACACCGACGAGTGACGGTCTGTGTGCGCCGCGAACCGGGTGGTCCGAAGATTCCCCAAACTGAGGGTTGCACATAGCGTAAGGTTTATGCGAAGATTGAGCGTTATATCCCAAGTATAAGTGTAAAGTTGAGGTTGAGGGTATAGCGGTTCAGGCACCGACCCGGGAGGGGAGATATGCTCGAGACCGGAGCGAACTACCTGGCAGTCATCAAAGTCGTCGGCATCGGCGGTGGCGGCACTAACGCCGTGAACCGCATGGTCGAAGCAGGAGTCAAAGGTGTCGAGTTCATTGCGGTGAACACCGACGCACAGGCGCTTCTCATGTCGGACGCCGACTACAAGGTGCACATCGGCGTAGGCCTCACGAAAGGGCTCGGCGCGGGGGCCGATCCGGATGTCGGGCTTCAGGCAGCCGAGGAGAACCGAGGCGAGATCAAGGAAGCGCTTCAGGGCGCAGACATGGTCTTCATCACCGCGGGTGAGGGTGGAGGCACCGGCACCGGTGCCGCACCGATCATCGCGCAGATCGCGAAAGAGGAGATCGGCGCGCTGACCGTGGGCGTGGTGACGCGTCCGTTCGCGTTCGAGGGCCGGAAACGCGCACTGCAGGCCGAGGACGGCATCAAGCGCCTTCGCGAGTCGGTCGACACGCTCATCGTGATACCCAACGATCGCCTCTTGCAGGTTGCGGAGAAGAAGACGTCAATACTCGACGCATTCCGCATCGCAGACGATATCCTCCGTCAGGGCACCCAGGGCATCACCGACCTGATCACGGTGCCCGGCCTCATCAACCTCGACTTCGCTGACGTGCGTACCATCATGGCCGACGCCGGTTCTGCGCTCATGGGAATCGGCCTCGCCGCAGGCGATAATCGTGCACACGATGCGGCCAAGGCCGCGATATCCAGCCCGTTACTCGAGTCGAGCATCGAGGGCGCCCACGGTGTCCTCCTCTCCATCGCAGGCGGCTCCGATCTCGGGATCTTCGAGGTCAACGAGGCTGCAGAGGTGGTCGCAGCGGCTGGCCACCCGGATGCGAACATCATCTTCGGTGCAGTCATAGACGACTCGATGATGGACCAGATCAGGGTCACGGTGATCGCAACCGGATTCGAGGGTCGTCGCCGCAAGCAGGAGACCATGGAGTTTGAGAGCGTCGACGACGAAGGACCAGGACTCCCCACGTTCGAACCGATCGCCGAGGAAGAGCTCGACATCCCGGCGTTCCTGAAGAAGCGATCGTTCTAGACGATCGAGTGGTAACGACGTTCCGGTGTGGGCCCGGGAGTCACGGCGGTAGACCCCGTGACCTCCGGGCCCCGTTTTGGAACGGATGCGAGAAGACCCGCCGGTCCTGACCGGCGGGTCTTCGTCGTCGTACGCGCACTCTGTGGGAAGCCGATTACGAACGCTCGTCGTCGCCGACACCCGGGCCTTCGGGAGGTGCGGGTGGAGTTGGCGGCGCGGCGGGCGGTGCCTCCGGTGCCGCGGGAGGCGCTGGTGGCGCCGGTGGGGCAGGTGCCGCTGGCGGAGCCTGAGCCGGTTGCTGTTGTGCCTGGGCGGGCACGACCGAGCCACGCCTCACCTTCTTGAAGATGGTGAAGTAATAGACGAGTGCGACGATCCAACCGAAGCCGATCAGAAGACCAACCACGAGCAGGATGAGCCAGAGGGTCTTGCTGTTTCCGGTCGAGCCGGGGAACTCGTACTCTTGTCGGCTCGCTGCATCGATCAGCATCCAGATGTTGAGTACCAGAAGAGCGAGACCGATGAGCGCGAAAACGCCCCAGCACAGGAAGAACAGCCCTCCGAACGCCAAACCGGCGAACTCATCTTGTGCGAACGCAGGCGACGCGACGAGCATGGTGACGGCGGCAGTCGCGGCTGCCGCGAGCATCGATGACCGCTTCATGTTGTCACCCCCTCCCGCAGCAGTCGGCATGCGCGCCGAGGTCCATGGGGACCATCGACTAGAATCAGTGTGCACCACTACATCGATTCCTGCCATATCTTTCCGAGAGTGAGGTGTCGCGGTGTTCGCCAGTGAAGATCGCGCACATGCCCACGCGTCGCACCGGCCCGATTTAACACGCGTTCTGCGTGACGGAGTCACCGTCCACACCGACGAGGAGCTGCGGGCCAAGCACGGCATCGTCGTCGCGTTCTCCGAGCGCACGGGTGGAGTGAGTCGTGCTCCATACGCCGACCTCAACCTCGCCGCACACGTCGGAGACGACCCGGTCGCGGTCGATGCCAACCGTCACCGACTGCTCGCCTCGCTCGGAATGGCCCTGCGCGCCGACCGCCTCGTGACGGCCGAGCAGGTGCATGGTGAGCGCGTCGGCGTGATCGATGAAGCCGCTGCAGGCTCCGGCGCCCATGTCTCGGCGGCTGGTGCGCAGCCCGTGCCCGGGACCGACGCGCTCATCACGACTACGTCCGGCATCCCGCTCCTGATGTGCTTCGCCGACTGCGTTCCCATCGTTCTCGTGGCTCTCACGCCCGTGAGCGGCATCGCGGTCGTGCACGCGGGGTGGCGCGGCGCACTGGCTTCGCTGCCGGGATCGGCCGTGGCAGAACTCGCGAACCATGCCGGTTGCGAGCCTTCAGATGTGATCGCCTATGTCGGCCCACACATCGGCGCGTGCTGCTACGAGGTCGATGAAGCATTGGTGTCGCATTTCGGAAACAAGTTTGATACCATCGGCGCGGTTCGCGGGCGACTCGACCTGGCCGCCGCCGTTCGTGAGAGTCTGGCGAGGGCAGGTGTGCCTTCCTCAAGCATTGCGGAGCTCGGCGAGTGCACGCGAGAGCACACGGACCGATACTTCTCGTACCGTGCGGCGCAACAGACCGGCAGGCACGGTGCGCTCGCTGCGATCACAGAGGGCGAGTAGATGGCTAACCGCCTCGTGCGGCTGAACACAACTGAGCGAGGTGTACGCCGTCGCATGCGCATCCGTGCTGCGATGTTCGCGACGGTAGTAGCGCTCGTCGCGGTGTCGAGCGGCTGCGACCGCAACGGCCCCGCGGAGAACGAGGTAATCGTCACCGGTTCGACGACGATGCTTCCCATCGCCGAGATCGCAGGCGAGATGTTCCACGACCGCTACCCGGACAAGAAGGTGCTCGTGTCGGGTCTGGGTTCCTCGGCCGGTATCGAGACGGTTGCGAGCGGGTCGTCGGACATCGGGACGTCCTCGCGCGACCTCAAGCCTGCCGAGGAGAAGCTCGGACTCTACGATACCCCGATCGCGTTCGATGCCATCGCGGTGATCGTGCACCCCGATAACCCTATCGACTCGCTCACCACCGAAGAGGTGCGAGCGATCTTCGCAGGCGAGATCGAGAACTGGTCGCAGCTCGGGGGCCGAGACAAGAAGGTCGGGCTCGTCAACCGCGACGAGGCCTCCGGTACGCGCGAGGCGTTCGACAGCATCGTGATGGGCGACACCCCTTTCGATCGTACGGCGGCCGTATTGCCCGGCACCGGTCAGGTGCGCTCCGTGGTCGCCAACGCGCCCGGTGCGATCGGCTACATCTCACTCGGCTTCGTGAATGACGAGGTCAAGGCGGTCACCATCGATGGAGTGACGCCGACGCCCGAGGCAGTCGTCACAGGCGAATACCCCATTCAGCGACTCCTGCACTTCTACACCGTCGGGCCGCCCACCGGGCTCGCCAAGAAGTACATCGACTTCGTCTTGTCGCCCGCGGTGCAAGACACCATCATCCAGGACGCCGGCTTCACCCCCATCATCGGGGGTGATCGTTAGTGTCCGAGACGCCGGGGACTCAGGCGGGGTCGGGCACGCTGCAGCTCGTGTCGCGGCGCACCTACTTCAAGGAGCTCGCGCTCAAGAACCTCTTCCTGCTCTGCGCCGGAGTGGCGGTCGCGGGCGTGGTGCTCATCTTCGCGTTCGTGGGGGTGCGTGGATGGCCGATCTTCGCCGAGGTGGGCCCGTGGGCGTTCCTGGCCGGACGCGAGTGGAACCCCACCGCCGGTCTCTACGGCATTCTGCCGCTCATCTACGGCTCGGTCGTGGTGATGCTCGGCGCGCTCGCCATCGGCACCCCGCTTGCGGTGGGCACCGCGATCTTCCTCTCGGAGATCGCCACGCCGCGCGTGCGCTCGATCGTCCGTCCGGCCGTCGAGCTGCTCGCCGGCATCCCCTCGGTCATCTACGGGTTTTTCGGGCTCATCATCTTGCGTCCGATCATCGCGGACGCCACTGGCGGTCTCGGGTTCGGGGCGGTCACCGCATGGCTCATCCTCGCGATCATGATCGTGCCGACGATCGCCGCGATCTCGGAGGATGCACTTCGCTCCATCCCTCCCGGCATCCGAGAGGCGAGCTACGCCATGGGCGCCACCACGTGGCAGACCATCTACAAGGTGCTCGTCCCGGCCGCCAAGATCGGCATCATCGACGCGATCATCCTCGGCATGGGACGCGCTATCGGCGAGACCATGGCGGTGCTCATGGTCGTGGGTAACGCACCCGTCTTCCCCGAGTCGATCTCGGATCCCATCGCCACGCTCACCACGCAGATCGTCATGGACATGCCGTATGCGGCCGGGGACCACCGCACCGCGCTCTTCGGCATGGGGATCATCCTCTTTCTCGTGTCCATGGGGCTCGTCGCTCTCGTGCGCCTCATGTCCCGCTTCCAGACAGCGATGGAGTCCGGCCGATGAGCAAGCGGATCACCAACGCTATCGCCCTCGGAATGCTGTGGATCGCGGCTCTCATCACCGTCGCGGTGCTCGGCACCGTGATCGGCTACGTCGTCATCAACGGCATCGGCGAGCTCTCGCCCCGGTTCATCTTCACGTGGCCGGAGGGCGTGGCTGCCGAGGGAGGCGTGTGGCCGACGATAGTCTCCACCCTGTACGTCACCGCGCTCGCCATGGTCATCATCACGCCGATCGCCATCCTCGCGGCGGTCTACCTCGCCGAGTACGCCGTGCAGGGACGGCTCGTCGGCACGATACGCTTCGCGGCCGACTCTCTTGCGAGCGTGCCCTCGATCGTCATGGGCCTCTTCGGCCTCGCGCTTTTCGTGGAAGCGGCGGGTATCGGCTTCTCCATGCTCTCGGCCGCGCTCGCACTCTCGTTCCTCATGCTCCCGATCGTCATGCGCACCACCGAGGAGGCCATCCGCGCGGTTCCCAAGTACATCCGCTGGGGCTCCTACGGGCTCGGTGCGACGAAGTGGCAGACGGTGAGCCGCATCGTGCTGCCGGCGGCGATGCCACGGATCATCACCGGCATCATCCTGTCGACCGGCCGTGCGGTGGGCGAGACGGCTGTCGTCATCTACACGATGGGGCAAGCGATCAACCTGCCGGTAAGCCCGCTCGACTCAGGCCGACCGATGACGGTGCACCTCTACCTGCTTGCCATGGAGGGCATCAACCTGCCGGCGGCGTACGGTACGGCACTCCTCCTCATGATCCTCATCCTTGGCTTCAACCTCGGTGCACGGTTCTTCCTGCGCCGGAATCGGAAGGTGTAGACGATGGCACTCCGTGCGACTCCGGTCCCTGACAACGCGCCGAACAAGATCACCGTGAAGGAACTCGACTTCTTCTACGGCGACTTCCACGCGCTCACCGACATCACCGTGGACATCAAGGAAAAGGCGGTCACGGCTTTCATCGGTCCGTCGGGGTGTGGAAAGTCCACGTTCTTGCGGTGCTTCAACCGGATGAACGACCTCATCCCCGGGGCACGGGCCGAGGGACTCGTTTCGCTCGACGGGCAGGACATCTTCGAGACCGGGGTCGACCCGGTCGATCTGCGCAGGCGCATCGGCATGATCTTCCAGCAGCCGAACCCGTTCCCCATGTCGATCTACGACAACGTCGCGTTCGGGCCGCGGTTGCAGGGCGTATCCAAGAAGGCCGAGCTCGACGAGATCGTTCAGCACTCGCTCGAGAGAGCGAACCTGTGGAAAGAGGTCAAGGACATCCTCGGCAGGGGAGGACTCACGCTCTCCGGTGGCCAGCAGCAGCGCCTGTGCATCGCACGCGTACTTGCGGTCGAGCCCGAGGTCATGCTCATGGACGAGCCGTGCTCGGCGATCGATCCGACCTCGGTCCAGAAGATCGAAGACCTGATGGCCGAGCTCAAAGACCGCATCACCATCATCATCGTCACGCACAACATGCAACAGGCGGCCCGCGTGAGCGATTTCACGGCCTTCTTCCTCCAGGAGGTCGCGGGCGACCCGGCGATCCTCGTCGAGTACGACCGCACCTCGAACCTCTTCACGTCGCCCAAGGACCGCCGCACCGAGGACTACATCACCGGACGCTTCGGTTAAACCTTCGTGAACTGCGAGTTTCTCGGTGACGGAGCGGTATAATGGCGCCGAGGAGAAGAGGGGCAAGGCTCCCGTGTCCCCGTGCATAAGGAGATGAATCGCAGCGATGCGTGAAGCATTCAGGCAAGAACTCAAAGACCTCAAGGCCGAGGTCGTCTCGATCGGTAAGGTCGTGACCGACCGCACCCGCGACGCGGTCACCTCGCTCGTGACGGGCGACGTCGACCTGGCCGAGACCGTCGTCGCAGGTGACGAAGAGATCGATCGCCGTACGCTCGCGGTCGAGGAGCACTCGCTCGAGGTCATCGCGACACAGTTCCCGGTCGCGCGTGACCTGCGGCTCCTCCACTCGCTCACCTACATCGCGCTCCACCTCGAGCGCATGGCCGACCTGGCGGTGAACATCGCGCGGGCTGCGAAGCGCACCGCCGGTCGACGCGGCCCACAGACCCTCTACGACCTCATCCAGGCGCAGGGCAACCTCGTCTATCGCGTGCTCGATGCGACGTGCGAGGCGCTCGAGACGCGCGACGTCGAACTCGCGCGCAAGTTGCAAGACCTCGACGAGCCCATCGACCACCTCTACAAGCAGTTCTTCCGCGAGCTGGCACGCTTGCACGACGAGGAGGACATCGAGTGGGCCTCCTCGATGGTGCTGGCAAGCCGCTACCTCGAGCGTATCGCGGACAACGCGGTCGACATCGGCGAACGCATCGCCTACCTTGTGACTGGAGAGTTCGAAGCCCTTCACTCGCCTGACGAGGAGACTGCCTGACCGATGGGTGCCGTTGCGGCGCGATACGAGGCCGTCCGCCGACAGGTCGCGGACGCCGCGGACGCCTGCGGCAGGAACCCCGAGGACGTCGCCGTCGTCGCCGTCACCA
>SLCP01000105.1 GCA_007125735.1 Coriobacteriia bacterium
CGTGCCTGGTCGTACTGCTCCCGGGAGAGCGTCACGCCGGTCACTCGGCAGCCGGCGGTCTTGGCGGCGTGGAGCGCGAACTAGCCGCACCCGCAGCCGATCTCGAGAAGGTGCGAGCGCGTGTCGGGATCGGCGATCTCGAGGATGCGGTCGTATTTGCGGCGCTGCGCTTCGGCCAGGTCGACGCAGTCGTCCTCGAAGCATGCTGCCGAGTACGTCATGCTCGGATCGAGCCACAGCTCGTAGAAGTCGTTGCCGAGGTCGTAGTGGGCGGCGATGTTGCGCTTCGAGCCGCGGCGCGTGTTGGCGGCGAGCGCATGTGCGAACTTGTGCACGAGCGACGGACGCCCGTCCGCACCCTCCATCCCGCCGGCCTTCATGCCGGCGCCGCCGAGGTCGAGCACGGCGGCGAGGTCGGGGGTGTCCCACTGACCGTCCATGTAGGCCTCGGCGAGCCCCATCGAGCCCTCACGGGCGATGGCTTTCGCGGCGGCGCTGTCGTGCAGGTGCACCTCGGCGTGGGGGCCCGCCTCTCGGCCGGTGTAGCTCGTCGTGCCGCCGCCGGGCCACATGATGTCGAGCGTGCCGGCGGGCATGCGCTGCTGGAGCATGAGGTGCACGAGGCGCTCGTAGACGGTGCGGGGACCGGCTCCCTGGTGGTTTGCGGGGCCTACCATGACGTTTCCTCCTCGGGGGGCGGTGTGCGGGGGACGTACGCGATGCGCTTGAAGAAGAACAGGCGTATCGCCTGGTAGTGGATGAGCAGCCACGCGCGAAGCGACATCGGACCGTACCGGGCGACGGTCCTCACGAGCTGGCCGTCGGTGAGTGGACGACGTGCGAGCGAGATCGCGGCTACAAGCAGCAGCGGACCGCTCACGTAGTCAAAGATCGAGACGGAGATGCGCTCGCCGGGCGCGCTGAACCGGAACTCGTAGCGGGCGTCCATCTCGATGAAGGGCGAGACGTGGAACGCTTTGCGCGCCTCGGGAACGGTGTCCCAGTCGAACACGTCTCCCGAGGCATGGAGCAGGTAGTTGTGGTGATCGCCGAAGGTGTTGTTCACCTCGGCCAGCACGGCGCGCGGCGTTCCGTCGGCGTGGAAGCAATACCAGAACGCGACCGGGAAGAACTTGAACCCGAGCACGCGTGGGAAGGTGAGCAGGTATACGGGCCCGCCGCCAAGATCGATGTCTGCCCGGGCGAGGATGTCGTCGATCCAGGGTCGCAGCGGCGTGCCATCGCGCGGGCCGTGGTCCGCGAACCGGAGCGAGACGAGGTTCGGGCGGTTGACGGAGAAGAGGCGTAGCGAGGAGTCGAGCGCATCGAGCTCGTCGAGGTCGGCGTAGAGGTAGTAGACGCCGTAGCGGAACCGGTTGGTGCGCGGCGTCTTGCGTTCGTGCGCGACGGTGCCCACGTAGAGTCCGCTGTTGAGGGCGTCGCTCACGATGCGGCTCCCCTGACGTGCGTCCGCGTCTCGTCGAGCTCGGTGCCCCACGGCAGGGAAGCCCCCATCGCCTCGGCGACGCGCACGGCTGAGAGCAGTCCATCCTCGTGGAAGCCGTAGCGCTGCCACGCGCCGGTGAACCACACGCCACCGCCTCCTTGGATCTCGCCGAGGCGCGCTTGCGCGGCGATGGCGTCGCGACCAAAGAGCGGGTGGGCGTAGCGCATGCGGCCGAGGACACTGGCAGGATCCGGTTCGCGCTGCGCGTTCAACGTGACGAGCAGCGGAGAATCGGTGCCGAGCGGCTGGAGGCGGTTGAGGTAGTAGGTGAGGGCGAGGGTCGCCGTGCTCGCGTCGGCCGTCTTGCTGTAGTAGTTCCACGATGCATGCGCCCGCTCGCTACTCGGCAGGAACGAGGTGTCGGTGTGCAGCACCACGGCATTGTCGTTCACGCCGAACGCGCCGAGCAGCGCGCGCTCGACGTCCGTGGGTTCGTCGAGCATCGCGAGCGCCTGCGGGGCGTGCGCAGCGATGACGACCGCGTCGTAGCGCTCGGCGCCGCCCGGCCACGCGACCTCCACGCCGCCGCTCACCCGCCGTACGCGCTCGACGGGGCTTGCGAGGCGGATCTCGCCGGAGACACCGGCCGCTGCGGCGTCAACGTACGTACGCGCGCCGCCCACGAGGCTGCGCCACTGCGGCTTGCCCGCGATGTGAAGCAGGCCGTGGTTGTCGGCGAAGCGAAGGAAGCTCTTCGCGGGGAAGTCGCGCATCTTGCCTGCGGGCGTCGACCAGATCGCCGAGCCCATCGGCACGAGGTACCAGTCGGTGAAGCCGTGTCCGAATCCCTCGCGGTCGAGCAGTTCGCCCAGCGTCAGGGCATCGACGCTCTCGTCGGCGAGGAGGCGGTCGGCCATCCGGGAGAAGCGGAAGATATCGAGGAGCATCCGTATGAACGCAGGGTTCGCGATGTTCTCCCGTTGGGCGAAGATCGAGTCCACGCTCGAACCGCTCCACTCGATGTCCTCATCGGCGCACTGGACCGAGAACGACATGTCGCTCTCTGAGTGCGTGACCCCGAGCCGCTCGAAGAAGCGGATGAGGTTGGGGTAGGTGCGCTCGTTGTAGACCATGAACCCCGTATCCGCACAGACCGCCGTGTAGCCGACACTGACGTCGTGCGTGTGGGCGTGCCCGCCGAGGCGGTCCTCGGCCTCGAATACGTCGACCTCGTGTTCGGGCGAGAGCAGCCAGGCGGCCCCGAGTCCCGATATCCCCGATCCGACGACCGCTACCCTCATGCATCCTCCACTTCCCTGCGGACCGTCGGCACTCGGCAGACAGCGGCGCAGCACGCGAACCTTCCAACGGGTATATTCGTTCCCAGAAACCAGAGGTTCCACCGGGCGGCGTGCTCGGATGCGGGGGAGGTCCATACGTGCCACTCATCATCGTGACCGGGGTCTCGTCAGGCATCGGTCAGGCGACGGCCGAGCTGTTCGCTCGCGAGGGCTGGACGGTTGTGGGCACCGTCCGCGATGTGGAGCGCATGGAGGGCCACCGATGGGGTGGCGATGTGCGCCTCGAGGAGGCGGACTTCGCCGAGACCGGCTCGGGCGCTCGGCTGGCCTCTCGCGTACTCGAGCATCACGGGGTGCCCGACGTGCTCGTCAACAACGCCGCGGCGCTCCTGTTCGGTCCCGTCGAGGACGCGACGCCCGCAGAGATCGAGCAGATCTTCCGCGTCAACGTCTACGAGCCCGTCGCGCTCGCGATGGGACTCGTGCCGGCGTGGCGCGAGCGAGGGAGCGGGCTCGTAGTCAACGTCACTTCGCTGGGCGGGCGGATGGTCTTCCCGTTCTTCGCGGTCTACAACGCCACGAAACATGCGCTCGAGGGGTTCTCGGAAGGTATGTGGCACGAACTCAAGGCGTTCGGCATCCGCGTGAAAGCGGTCGAGCCGGGCTTCGTCGAGACACCCATCTACGACAAGGCGATGCGGGGCGAGGGTGACCTCAAGCAGGGGAGCGCCCCGTATCGCGAGCGGATGGAGGCGATGGTCGCGTTCGAGGCGAGCATCGGGAATCGCACCTCGCCCGAGGAGGCGGCACGTGAGATCAGGGACGCCGTCTTCGACGAGAGCGACCGGCTTCGCTACCCCATCGCCGCCTATGCGCGCCCGCTCATCGCCGCGCGCAGGTGGCTCGGCGAGATGACGGTGATGCGGTTCTTCCACAAGCGGTGGATGGGCCGATGAGGATCAGCGGCCGCACGTACGCGGTTGCTCTCCTCGGTCTGGCGGCCACGGCGCTCATCCACACGCTCGTGCAACTCGAGGTGTTCGGGGAGTGGGGGACGCTCGCGCTCTCGGACTTCGGGAGCGTCGCGGTCGTCACGGCCGCCGCGGGCGTCGTGATGTGGTCCGCGCTCGGCTTCGCCCCAGGCACGCCGGAGCGTCGGACGTGGCTGCTCGTCGCGGCAGGGGTGGGCGCGTTCGCCCTCGGCGATCTCGTCTGGAGCTATATCGAGGTCGTACAGCGACAAGAGGTGCCCTACCCGGGTTTACCCGATGTCTTCTACACGCTGCAGGTCCTCATCTTGGGCCCGGCGCTCTTCCTCGGCGGCATGGCGTATCGAGACCGGGTCGACGTGCGGGGGCCGCTGCTGCTCACGATCGTTGCCACCCTCTCGCTCGTAGCGATGGTCTTCGTGGGCTTCTTGTGGCCCTACATCATCGCGGATCCGGAGGTTGAGCTGTTCGAGGCCGTCTTCAACGTCTTCTACGTGGTGACCGACATCGTGTTGTTGCTTGGGGCCGCGATATTCACGGGGCTCGTGACCACCTCGGCCCGCCTCGGCACGCAGGCGCACGCATGGTGGTTCGTAGTCGCGGGCGCGGCCGTGCTGACGCTTACGGACACGGCGTTCGCGTGGATCACCGCGGCGGGGACCTACGAGGCGGGCGCGCTCGTCGATTACGGCTGGCTGCTCGCCCACGTCCTGATGGCCATAGGCGCGTCGCTCGCGCGTGACGGGGTCGACGCGGCCGCGGCAAAGCGTGCCGTGCCCGCTGCCCGGCCGTAGTCTCACCCGCCGAGGAGCACGACCCGCACGCTGTGCTCGCCCGTCGCTTCATCGAGCGCGATGCGCCCATCTTCGACGAGTTCTCCGTCGAGTTCGACGCGCGCCACGCCACGGTTCACGCCGCGCGGATTCTCGACCGTCACGTGGAACGTCGCCTCTCCGAAGCGGTACGTGAGCTCGAACCCGGGCCACCCCTTGGGGATGCACGGATCGACCGTGAAGGTCCGCTCGCCGTCGTTCGAGACGAGCTTCAAGCCGAGGAGGTGCTCGACGGTCACGCGGTAGAACCACGATGCCGAGCCCGTGTACCATGTCCATCCACCGCGGCCCACGTGCGGCTCGACGGCGTACACGTCGGCGGCGACCGCGTAAGGTTCGACACGGTACCGGTCCGCTTCCTCGGTGGTGCGCGCGTGGTTGACCGGGTTTATGAGGTCGATGAGGGAGAGCGCCTCGTCGCCGTCGCCGCGGAGCAGGTGGGCGAGCACCACCCAGAGCGCGGCGTGCGTGTACTGGCCGCCGTTCTCACGGACGCCGGGAACGTATCCCTTGATGTAGCCGGGATCGTGTTCCATCCGGTCGAATGGAGGCGTGAGCAGCGCGATGAGCCCGTCCTCGCGGCGCACGAGCTTGTCTTCGACGGCCTCGAGTGCGCGGGCGGCGCGGCTCGGGTCGCCCTCGCCGGAGATGACCGCCCACGCCTGTGCTATCGCGTCGATGCGGCACTCCTCGGCGTCCTTCGTGCCGAGGGGCGTGCCGTCGTCGAAGTACGCGCGCCGGTACCAGCCGCCGTCCCAGCCTGCCTCCTCCGCAGCGTCGACGAGCGCGCGCGCGTGGGCACGGTATCGCTCAGCCCGCTCGGGTTCGCCGCGCGCTTCGCACAGAGGCGCGAACGAGCGGAGCACGACGTCGAGGAACCACGCCATCCATACGCTCTCGCCGCGACCGTCGTGGCCCACGCGGTTCATGCCGTCGTTCCAGTCTCCGCCGCCGATGAGCGGGAGCCCGTGGGCGCCGGTGGCGAACGATGTCTCGAGGGCTGCGACGCAGTGTTCGTAGACGGTGACGGCGGTCTCGGATACGGCTGGCACGACGTATGCGTCTTCGGCGCCCGGTTCGACCGGGGGCGCCTCGATGAACGGCGTGCGCACATCGAGCACGCTCGTATCGCCCGTGGCGCGCACGTACTCAGCACACACGAGCGCCATCCAGTGGCGGTCGTCGGTGATGCGCGTGCGTACTCCTCGGCCGGAGACCGGCTGCCACCAGTGCAATACGTCGCCTTCGGGGAACTGACGCCGAGAGGCCTCGACGATCTGCGCGCGGACGAGGTCGGGACGCGCGTACATGAGGCAGAGCGTGTCCTGCAGCTGGTCGCGGAAGCCGAACGCGCCCGACGACTGGTACGTCGCAGTGCGCCCCCAGAGCCGGCACGCGAGCGCCTGGTAGAGCAGGCGACCGTTTACGAGCGCGTCGAGCTCGGTGTCGGGGGTGCGCACGCTCACCGTGGAGAGCAGGTCGCTCCACGAGTCGCGGACCTCCTCGAAGGCGCGGTCGACGGCACCACGCGTGCGGTAGCGCGCCACGATCTCGCGGGTGGCATCGAGCGTTTCGGCCTGGCCGAGGAGGAAGGTGACCTCCTCGCTCGCGCCCGGCTCGAGGTCTACCCGGACCATCATCGCGCCACAGTTGTCGTGGAACCTGCCCGTGCGGCCGTGGAGGTGCTCGCGTTTCAGCGCCGCGGGCCTCGAGGGGTGGCCGTTGCGCCCGACGAACTCGGTCCTGCTCGCCGTCCACGAGAAGAGCGGGGTGGTAGATGCGAGAAACGCGGGGCGGCCCGGGAAGTCGGGGTTGTAGTGGTTGTGGGCGGTGAGCGTCTCGTGTTCTGCGTCGTACCACGTCACGACGAGGTGCTGGGCCTTGCTGCGTGACGAGCCGAGGACCCACTCGACGAACTGCGTCACCGAAAGCGAGCGCCTCCGGTCCGAGAGGTTCGTGAGACGGAGGCGGACGAGGCGCACCGGGTCGTCGGTTGGCACGAACCAGTCGAGCGCGTGCGCGACTTCGTGCGTCGTGTGCTCGAAGCGCGAGTATCCGAACCCGTGGCGGATGACGTAAGGCTCCTCGGACCGGCATGGCTGAGGTGTCGGGCTCCAGACCTCGCCCGTCTCCTCATCCCTCACGTAGAGGACCTCGCCGGAGCCGTCGGAGACCGGATCGTTGTTCCACGTCGTTATGCGGTTCTCGTGGCTGTTCTCCGCCCACGTGCAGCCGATCCCCGCCTCCGACACCATGCAGCCGAAGTGCGGGGACGCCATGACGTTGATCCACGGGGAGGGCGTGGTCGCCGGGCCCTCGAGCACGATGACGTACTCGCCGGTCTCCGGGTCGAAACCGCCGTATCCGTTGTCGTTCACGAGTGCGGGTCGCTCGAACGCAGGTGTGGCGTAGGGCTCCGCCTCTCGTACGGTGGGGAGTGCCGGCGGGTCGGTGGGACGCTCGGTGCGCTGGTTGAGCTGCAGCTCGAGCGAGCCGCCGTCCCCGTCGAGGACCGCACGGGATACGCTCACGAGCAGGTTGAGCACGTCGGGGTGCATGTGGTCTGCGCGTCGGAGAAACACGCCCCCCGGCTTGTCGACGAGCTGGAGCGCATGCCCGGTGCGCACGAGGAGCTTGAGGCGGTCGTCGAGCTCGTCGCTGTACGCGGAGGGGCGCGTGTTGAGGACCACGAGGTCGGCGACGAGTCCCTTGTGCCGCCAGTACTGGTGCGCGAGGAGCGCCTGGCGTACGAGCGGTGCGTGCTCGAGTTCGTCGACGCGCACGAGCAGGATCGGCAGGTCTCCAGATATGCCGAGGGACCACAGCGCCGAGATCGGCAGCCCATTCTCGGTCGGCGTGATGATCTTGAGTGCCGAGTAGGGATCGGTGAGGAGCAGGCGAGAGGCGAGCCGCTGCAACGTCACCGCCTCGGCCGAGCCGATGCCGAGGTCGCGCAGTTCGATCTGGGACGCGGTCCACGACAGGTCGATCGCGCGCTGTGCAGCACGGATGTCGCAGTAGCGCTCGGCGAGCTCCAGTGCGTCGTCGCGCGTGTCCGCGACTCCCGTCACGAAGACGAGACGCGCGCTCTCGCCGGCATCGAGCGCAAGCGGCTGGCGGATCGCGCATGCGGGGTCGAGGACGGCGCCGACGGTGCCCGAGAGCGTCGCGTCGGCATCGAGTGCCGCAGGCGAATCCACGTTACGGAGCCGGCCGAGGAAGCGTGCTCGGTCGGTCTCGAAAGACCAGTCGCACTCCTCGGCCGGATCGCATCCGAGTACGTGGAAGCCCCAGGAGCGCTCCTCGGCGGAGGAGCGGGGGCGTCGGGAGAAGAGGATGCCGCGCGAGTCGAGCACGGTCTCCGTCTCGACGAAGAGGTTCGAGAACGTGCGGTGCGCCTGATCCGCGGCCTGGTCCGCAAGGGCCACCTCGAGGTAGCTCGTGACGTCGAGCGCGCGGGGGGACACGCCGCGGTTGGCCACCGTGAGCCTTCGCACCTCGACGTCGTCTTCGGGCGAGACCGCCACCTCGGTCGCGACCTCGATGTCGCCGTCGGTGCGGAAGAATTCGGCCTTGTCGGCGGAGAAGGTGACCTGGTAGCGATCGGGCTTCGCCGGCGTGGGATTGCGGGTCGCAGACCAGACCTCGCCGCTTTCGGTGTCGCGCACGTAGAAGAAGTGACCCCACGAGTCGCGGGTGACGTCCTCACGGTAGCGCGTGACGGCGAGACCCTTCCACCAGCTGTACCCGCCGCCGCCGTTAGTGATCATGACCGAGTAGCGGCCGTTGGACAGGAAGTGGGTGGCGGGCACGGGGGTGTCGGCGGTCGGGTAGGAGCGCGTTGCCGGCACCGGGAGCTCACGGACCGAGCGGACCTGCTCGACCTCCTCGACGTGGGGTGTCGCCAGCTCCACCGCGCGCGGGACGCGCTCTTGCAGGAGCAGCTCGGCCGACGCGACCATCGGGTCGGCGTGGAACCGCTCCTGCATGCGTCCGTCGGTGAGCGTGTTGCCCACGGCGACGAGACTCATGCCCTGGTGGTGGGCCATGTACGCGCGCACGACCGCACGGCGCTGGCCTGCCGGGACGCGCCCCGGAGTGAAGTCGACGGCCTCGTAGAATCCGAACCGGCCACGGGCACCGAGCGTCTCGAGTGCGACAAGGTTGTCGACCGCCTGCCCTGGTGCCACCGGAAGGGCGAGGATGCATGCGTACGGAGCCACGACGATGTCCTCGGACAGGCCGCGCTTGAGGCCGAGGCCCGGCACCCCGAACGCCTGGTACTGGTAGGTGAGGTCGGCGTCTTTGACGTTGAACGCGCTCTCCGAGACCCCCCACGGCACCCCGATTTCTCGCCCGTAGGAGATCTGCCGACCCACGACCGCGGTGTATGTCTCGTCGAGCAGCGTCATCGGCCACGAGCGCATGACGAGGAGCGGCATGAGGTACTCGAACATCGAGGCGCTCCACGACAGGAGTGCCCGGCGTCCGTCGGCGGCGGTGATCTGCCGGCCGAGCCGGAACCAGTGCTCTTGCGGCACATCACCCTTGGCGATGGCGAGGAAGCTCGCGAGACGGCACTCGGAAGCGAGCATGTCGTAGTAGGAGTTGTCGAGGTGGCCCTCGGCGGTGTTGTAACCGATCGAGAAGAGGAGACGCTGCTCGTCGAAGAGCATGGAGAAGTCGGTGTGCTCCCACATCTCGCGCGCGATATCGGCGTCGAGCCTGAGCCGGGCGAGGAGCTCGATGCACGCGGGGCGCGCAGCGAGGATGCCGTCGGAGACCGCGCGTGTCCAGCGCGAGACGACCGCGCGTTCCGCATCGGTGGCGCCGGGGGGATCCGAGCCGAGCGCGTCGAGCGCTTCGAGGGTCTCGGCCAGGCCCTCGGCGAGTCCGACGAGGCTCGGGACGTGTTCTGTGAGGGGTGCGATGCGTGCGGCCCGCTCGTCGGAGAGTGCCTTTGGCGGCGGGTCGGCGACGAGGTGTGCCCACGGGGCGAGGCGCTCGAGCACGTCGGCGACATCGCGTACGTGAGCGGCCAGACGCTCGGTCACGCGGCTAAGGCACGCGGCGGGGTCCGCGAGACCTTCGACACACGGTGCCTCGCTCTCGTCGTCCGCCGCGCTATCGAGTGCGTGGATGCTCGCAGCCACGAAATCGACTCGGGAGACCATCTTCAACCATCGCTCCACGAGGGCGTGGTACGCGCCGAGGTTGTGCGGGGCCTCTTCGAGGAGCGCATCGCGCCGAATCTCATCGACGAGGTCGTGAAGCGAACTCACCGCATCGGGCGGGCCGACGCGCTTCCGGACCGCATGTATCTCGTCGAGCACCATCTGAGCAGTATCGGCGAGCCCACGGGCGACGTGCGGGCCGAGCAGCGAGGCCTCGGACGCCTCCACGAGCCCGATGCGTAGCACGAGAAGATGGCCGGCAAGGTTGCCGCTGTCGACCGTCGAGATGTAGTGCGGCGGCAGCGGCTCTAAGGTGCGCGTGTCGTACCAGTTATAGAAGTGTCCGCGGAACCGCTTGAGGCCCGCCATCGTGTTGAGCGTGTCGCTCGTGCGTTCCACGAGTTTCGTAAGGGGTGTGTAGCCGAGGTCGTACGCGGTGAGGCCCGCTATCAGCTGCAGGCCGATGTTGGTGGGAGAGGTGCGGTACGCCACCTCGCCTTTGGGGTCTTCCTGGTAGTTGTCGGGGGCGAGGTAACTCCCTTCCGGGCCTACGAACGTCTCGAAGAAGAACCACGTGGACCGGGCGGTTCGACGGAGTTCCTCGCGCGCCTTACCGCCGACCTCGGGTGCGCGCTCGGGTCTCGGACGCGACACGTGCCACGCGACGAGTGGGCCGGCAAGGAAGGCCGCCGAGAGCGGCACGGCGATCAGAAGGCGCCCGGGGGCCAGGATCGATCCTGGCACGAGGAGGGCCACGCCGAGGAACGCCGCGGGCCCAAGCCTGCGCACGAATCCCGTGAGGTCGTCGCCGAGGCGGCGCTCCACGTCGGCCGCGGTCTCCCACTCGAGCATGCCGGTGCGGCTCACCGCCATGCGCCAGAGAGCCCGTGCGGCGGCGTCGAGCATCTGGAGCGCCTGGTGGGGAAGGAGGAGGAGCGCGATGAGCGCGCGCGCGGCATCCCGTCCGAACTCCTGCCACGCCATGTGGGCGTTGCGTCTGAACGGCACGTTGGTCGAGCGCGTGAGCAGCCCGTCCACGGCCGAGAAGTACACCGGGAACAGCACGATGAGCGCCGTGGCGAGCGGCCACGCCCATGCGTGTCCGGGCAGGAGCGCCCAGCCCACCGTCATGAGGAGCAGCAGCGCAGCTGGTACGAGGCTCCGTCGCAGGTTGTCGAGGATCTTCCAGCGGTGCAAGCGCGAAAGCGGGTTGGGCTCGCGCCCGCGTTCAGTGGGGACGCTCGGCAGGAGCCAGGGAAGCGTCTGCCAGTCTCCGCGGACCCACCGGTGAAGACGGGCAGCGTGAGCCCGGTACGTCGCAGGATAGTCATCGAGGACCTCGATGTCCGAGGCAAGACCGACCCGCAGGTAGCACCCCTCGACGAGATCGTGGGACAGGAGCGTGTTCTCGGGCACCCGTCCTTCGAGCACCGCGTTGAAGACGTTCACCTCGTAGATACCCTTGCCGGTGAAGCTGCCCTCGCCAAAGACGTCCTGGTACGTGTCGGAGACGGCGCCGGCGTACGGATCGAGGCCGGTGGGGCCCGAGTGGAGCCATGCGAACAGCGAGCGTGCCGACGCCGGCAGGGACATGCTCACGCGCGGCTGAATGAGTCCGTAGCCACTCAG
>SLCP01000069.1 GCA_007125735.1 Coriobacteriia bacterium
ACGGGCGATTAACTCAGTGGGAGAGTGCTACCTTCACACGGTAGAAGTCACTGGTTCAAATCCAGTATCGCCCACCAACATCTCTTGAAGGCCCGAGGCGAGAGCAAGATGCCTCGGGCCTTTGCTTATTCGCACAATTCCGAGGCGAGACTATTGAACGGGCTGATGCTGACCTTGGCGCCAGGTATCGCCGGGTCATCGAGCCAGATCTCGTCGATCTCCGGGTAGCCGGCTTGAATCGCCATACCGTTCAGGGCGTACGTCGTGCCATCAGCGGTGAACGTATGCTTGAGGTCGACGCATGCGAGCACGCCCTCTTCGACCGTGAATGGCCAGGCGTCCCCGTAGTCATCCCGGCTGATCCTGACCTCGTTGGCGGCTAGGCTGTCGTCCTCCGGCTCGGGAGCGGGTTCCGTTGAGACCTCCATCTCGGCGATGATCGGCTCGACGACCTCCTCGGCCTCCTCGTCCCCCAGGATGCCGATCGCGGCGAAGAGCACCACTGCAGCTACGGCCCAGAACCACCACCGCTTGTAGAGGGGCTTGCCGCCCCGCACCCCATCGGACTGCGCAGGCGGCACCGCGGATCTGTCGGACGCTGGCGGCTCCTGCGCGGACGTGGTCTTGTCGCTCACGTCGTCCCCCTCTCATCGAACTCTCCTGCCTCGAATCGTACACGATGCCCGGGAGCGCGGCGTCAGTGTTGTTGCGGCAGCCTTCGTGTCTCGCGCGCATGACTGTTATGCTGGTAGCTTGACGTCCGGCAACGTCGGCGCGCGTGCGTGCCGACTGAGGGGAGTGCTCGTGAGACTCGCTAGAATCGCCATCATCTGCTGCATGGCCGTCGCCATGCTTGCTCTTGTGGGTTGTGCGTCCGGTCCCGAGAAGACCTGGGAGGATTTCGTCGACGCCATCAAGGACGGCCGTGCCGACGACGCGCTCTCGCACATGGACCTCATGCGCATGACCGAGCGCGTACTCGCCGAGGACGAGGAGATGGCTGCCGCATCAGAGATGTTCGGCGGTGCGGAGGGCATCGCCTCTCTCCTCGAAGCTGAGTTCAGGGCCGCGTTCGCCGAGGGTGAATTCGGGTTGGACGAGACCGACACCACACTCATCAACGCCGATGTCTCGAGCACCGAGATCGACGGCGACACCGCCGTCCTTCTCATCGAAGCCGAAGACGAGACCGGCACGGTACACATGGAGCGCATCGACGGCGACTGGAAGATCGTGATGTTCGAGTAGTCACCCGTTCGGCACAGTCCTACCGCGGCACCTGCCTACTCGATCCAGAACGACTCCCACTCGGCATCGAGCAGTCCCGATAGGTAGAGTCCCGGGAACTCGTCGAGTCGGCTGCTCTCAAGGCGGTTGCCCTTGAAGAACAGGTATAGCCCGGTAGGGTCGTCCTCGAACGGCACGTACACCCACACCTCACGGTTCGCGTTGGGAAGTGCCGCGATGCTCCGTATCATGAAGGGTGGCTCGCCGAGGAGCTCGAGTACGTCCTCGACGGACTCTCCTTCAAGCGTGGTCGATTCCGGCTCGGGGAAGTACTCCTCCCAGCCCTCGGCCGGAGCATGATCGATCTCGCGTCGCGCGATGCGGGCTCGCTCCTCCTCGAGCTCCGAGAGCGCGGCCTGTAGTTCCGCGTTCTCCGCCTGCGCGCCCTCGACGAGTGTTTGGAGCTCGGCGTTCTCTGCCTCGAGTTCGGCGATGCGGCTCTCGAGTTGCTCGATGTCGGGGGATGGCTCGGTGACGTCGTTCTCCTCGGCAGCGGGAAGAACGAACAGGAAGAGCGCGCCGACCGCGACAGCGGTCACCACGGCGGTCGCGAGCACCGCCCATGCGATGCGTCGGTTCTCGTTCATGCGTACTCACCCGTCTCCTGCTAGGGGCCTGTACCGCTACCACGCCGCCCAATTGAGCGCCTCGTTGTAGGCGGGGTGTATGCCGATCGTGGCGCGCAGCGAATCGCGGGTCGCGCCGTGCTTCAGCGCGACCGACATCGCGTAGGCGAGATCGCCCGCTGTGGGCCCGGCGATGTGTGCGCCGAGGAGGCGCCCGTCGTCCTCGGCGAAGATCAGCTTCACCAACCCGTCGCGCTGGTCCTCGATGACGGCCGCGCCGAGGAACTCGAACGGTTGAGTGTGGACATCGATGGCGATGCCCTGCTGGCGCGCCTCGGCCTCAGTGATGCCGGCCTGGCCGATCTGGGGGGAGGTGAAGACACACGTGGGTGCCGCAGAGTGGTCGGGAAGCCGAGGGGTACCGCTGTCGATCGACGCGGCCACGGTGCGTCCCTCGTAGCTTGCGACCGCCGTTCGCATCATGCCGCCCGCGGCATCTCCGGCAGTCCACACGGAGGGGTTCGTGGTGCGCAGGTAGCCGTCGTGTACGATGTGGCCGCTCGAGTCCACCTCGACGCCGGCGACATCGAGCGCGAGTCCTTCGAGCGCGGGCGCGCGTCCCGTCGCGACGAGCACGCGCTCCCATGTGCCGGAGTGCGAGCGTCCCTCGGCGTCGGTGTACGTCGCTTCGAGCGCACCCGGCTCGCCGGCGATCGCGGTGAGGCGGCAGCGGGTGTGGATCGTGGCGCCGCCGCGCACGAGTCGTTCGACCGCGACCGCCGCGGTGTCGGGATCGAGTGCGGCGAGCGGGCGCGGACCTGAGGTGATGAGCGTGATCTCCGTGTCGAACGCCGCGTAGACGGCGGAAAGCTCCATGCCGATGAGCCCGCCGCCTACCACGAGCATCGACCGGGGCACCTCGGGGTAGGAGAGCGCGTCGACGCTCGTGTCGGCAAGCCCGATGCCGGGGACGGGAGGCAGCACGGGGCGCGAACCGGTAGCGATCACGGCGTGGTCGAAGGGGAGCACCTCGGTGTCGTCGACCACGACGGTGTCGATGTCGGAGAAACGCGCCTCGCCGCGAACGACGCGGATGCCCCGCTCGGTCGCCGAGGCTTCCTGGTCGCCCGCGTACGTCTCTTGCGCGTGCCACTTCCACGCGAGGACCGATTGCCAATCGTATCCCTCGGCGGGTGTGAGGCCGAACATCTCGGCACGCTCGGTGGCTCGGCGCGCACGGGCCGCGTTGTAGAGGGCCTTCTTGGGCATGCACCCCCACCAGATACACGTACCGCCCGCGCGGTCGCGCTCTACGAGGGTGACCTGCCAGCCAGCGGCGACAAGCGAGCGGGCAGCGGCTGTTCCGGCGGAGCCGAAGCCGATCACCACGACGCGCCCTTTCGACTCCACGTGCGCCCTCCTCGGGTGCTCTCCCTGGTAGACTGTCACGGTGATTATCTCCATCGACTCTGTCACGAAAACCTTCGGCTCCCGGACGCTGTTCGAGGGCGCGACGCTGCGCGTGGGCGCGCGCGATCGAATCGCGCTCCTCGGCCCCAACGGCGCGGGCAAGACGACCCTGCTCGAGATCATCGCGGGCTCCCAGTCGCCCGACTCGGGCACGGTGACGCGCGCCAAGGACACGGTGATCGGCTACCTCAAGCAGGAGGCTATCGAGATCGCCGGGCGCACCGTGCTCGACGAGGCGCTCACCGCTGCAGACGACGTGACCACCCTCGAGCACCGCCTCGCCATGCTCGAACACGAGATCGCCGAGACGCGGCAAGGACCCGAGCAGGAGCGGCTCCTCGCCGAGTACGGCGCTCTGCGTGACCGCTTCGAGCACCAGGGCGGGTACACGCTCGAAGCCGACGCCCGCACCGTGCTCACCGGCCTCGGGTTCAAGGAGCGCGACCTCACCCGCATGGCCGAGGAGTTTTCCGGCGGCTGGCTCATGCGGCTTGCGCTTGCGAAGCTCCTGCTTGCGAGCCCCGACGTGCTGCTCCTCGACGAGCCCACGAACCACCTCGACTTGGAGACCGTGACGTGGCTCGAGTCGTTCCTGCGCTCCTACGAGGGCGCCATCGTGCTCGTGAGTCACGACCGGGCCTTCATGGAGGGCCTCGTCGACCACGTCGCCGAGATCGACCAACGGCGCGTCAAGACGTACACGGGGACCTACGCTCGCTACCTGGCCGCCAAAGAGCTCGCAAACGAGCAACTCGAGGCCGCGTACCACAAGCAGCAGCGCGAGATCGCGCACATGGAGCGGTTCGTCGAGCGGTTCCGCGCCAAGAACACGAAGGCGAAACAGGCCCAAGACCGCGTCAAGAAGCTCGAGCGCATGGAGCGGATCGAGCTGCCCGAACACCGCAAGACGGTACACTTCGCGTTTCCGCAGCCGGTGCGCACCGGAGATGAGGTTGTGCGTCTGACCGGCGTGCGTAAGGCCTACGGTGACAACGTCGTCTACGACGGACTCGATCTTGCGCTCTACCGCGGCGACAAGGTCGTTCTCACCGGCCCCAACGGCGCGGGCAAGTCCACCCTGCTCAAGATGCTCGCAGGCGTTCTCGACCCCGATGCGGGCGAGCGCACCTACGGCGTCCACGTCGACGTGGCGTACTTCGCTCAGCACCAGCTCGAGGCGCTCGACACCGCCAAGACCGTCTTCGACGAGCTCGACGGTGTCGCTCCGGGGTGGACGCAGACCGAGGTGCGCCGACTCCTCGGCGCGTTCCTCTTCACCGGGGATGACGTCGACAAGAAGGTCGGCGTGCTCTCGGGAGGGGAGCGGTGCCGCCTCGCGCTCGCGAAGCTGCTCGTGCAGCCGGTGCCGCTGCTCTGCCTCGACGAGCCTACGAACCACCTCGACATCGCTTCTTCGGATGTGCTCGAAGCGGCGCTCACGGGGTTTTCCGGCACGCTCGTGCTCATCACGCACGATCGGCACCTCATCCGCTCGGTCGCGAACAAGATCGTCGACGTCCGCGATGGTGGCGTCACCGTCTACGGCGGCGACTACGACTACTACCTCGACAAGCGCTCGCGTCTCGAGGCCGAGGCAGCCGCGTCGGCGGAGAAGGCTGCGGGAGCACGTTCGGCTGCGCCGAGCACGACTTCTCACAGGGGGCCGCACGGGGCGGTTGCGCCCGAATCTGACGGTTCTGCAGCAGGACCCAAGACCAAGGAGCAGAAGCGAGCAGAGGCCGAGCGTCGCAACCGGGCGTACCGGGCTACGAAGGATGCACGGAGCGCGTTCGAGCGCATCGAGCGGGAACTCGCCGCGGTGCAGTCGCGCCACGACGAGCTCGTCGCGCTCATGGCCGATCCCGAGTTCTACGAGGACGCTCCGGCGTTCGAATCGGCCATGAAGGAGTACGCCGAGGCGAAACAGCGGCTCGCTGCTCTCGAAGAGGAGTGGGTGGGCGCGGCCGCGGAGCTCGAACGCCTTGAGGCGGATGTGTGACCCTTTTACCTGGGGTGATGGGACATTGTAACAATCTTTACAATCTCATTTCGTTGTGCGATGATGCGTTCTGACCGGGCGAGACGTCGCTACGGGGTCCACGCCAGGTCGCTGCTCGGTCGTCTACCGGCCGCCTGCACCCTCGCGACGTGAACCGTCGCCGGTTTGGGCGAGACGCCACTGCAGGGGGAGCCCATGGAAGGCCCGTTCGCGTGGGGTGTGTTGTTCGTCATCGGAGCGTCTGCGGCTGCTGTCGCATTCATACTCGTAGTGTTCGCCGCCAACGCGCTCCTCTCTCCGCGCCTGCCCACACCTGAGAAGCTCGAGCCCTACGAGTGCGGTATGCCGCCCGCCGGGATGCCGTGGGCACCCGTACGGCTGCGGTTCACGGCGATCGCGCTCCTGCTCGTCATCTTCGATGCGCAAGCCGCTCTGCTCTTTGCCGTCGCGCCGGTAATCAGGGGCAATCCATCCGCAGCGGCAGCCACAGGCGTCTTCGTGGCGCTGCTCGCCATCGGCCTTGCGTACGCATGGCGAAAGGGTGTGCTGTCGTGGCGATAGTCGACCGCATCGGTGCCGCCCTCGACCGCTCTCCGGGCGGCGTCATCCTGACCGGTGTCGATGCGCTCGCCGATTGGGCGCGCGGTAAGTCGCTCTGGTCGATGCCGATGGGCACCGCCTGCTGCGCCATGGAGCTCATCGCCGCGTCGTTCAACAAGTTCGACTTCGACCGGCACGGGACGTTCCCGCGCCCTGATCCGCGCCACACCGACGTCATGATCGTCGCAGGCACCATCACGTACAAGATGATGCCCGCGGTCAAGCGCCTCTACGAGCAGATGCCCGATCCCAAGTGGGTCATCGGCATGGGGAACTGCACCGTGTCGGGCGGCATCTTCTACTACGACACCTACTCGGTGGTGCGCGGCATCGAAGAGTTCTTGCCGGTCGACGTCTTCATCGCCGGCTGCCCGCCGCGCCCCGAGTCGCTGCAAGACGGCATCTTGCGCCTGCGCGAGCTCATCGAGCAGGAATCGATCGCGCCGGGCAAGCGCCGCGAGCGCCCGCTCACGTTGCCGTCGCCCGAAGACGGGTGCGGTGAGGGCGAGTGAACCTCGACGACCTCCGCGACCACCTCTGCTCGGTCTATCCGGACCTTTGCCCGCTGTTCTCGGTCGAGTTCGGTGACGGCGTGCTCACCGTGGGCCCCGACGCGCTCTTCTCGGCAGCCAACGACCTCAAGAACCTCGGCTTCGACCGGCTTCTCATGCTGACCGCCGTCGACAGGGGAGAGCACTTCGAGTACCACTGCCGGCTGCTCTCCCGCGCGATGTCCGCGGCGATCACGCTCAAGACCGAGATACCGCGCGACCGGCCGAGCGTCGCCTCGCTCGTGCCGCTCTGGCCCGCTGCGGACTGGCAGGAACGCGAGGTCTTCGACCTGTTTGGCATCCGCTTCGCCGGCCATCCGGACCTGCGGCGCATCCTCCTGCCCGACGAGTGGGAGGGCTACCCGCTGCGCAAGGACTACGCCGATCCGCGCGTGATCAGACGACCCGACTACATCTGAGGGAGGAGGTGCGCATGGCGCTCGACGTCGAGAGCAGGCAGGTAGTGGAGACCGCCGAGGGCGAGGTCTTCGACCAGCTCGTCGTCAACGTGGGCCCGTCGCACCCTTCGACCCACGGAGTGTGCCGGGTGATCGTCCACCTCGACGGCGAGATCGTCACGCGCGCCGAGCCGGTCATCGGCTACCTCCACCGCGGCATCGAGAAGATGGCCGAGAACCGGACGTACCTCCAGGTCGTCCCGCTGACCGACCGGCTCGACTACGTCGGCTCGATGTACTCGAACTGGGCGTACTGCCGCACGCTCGAGCGGCTCGCCGATATCCCCGTGCCCGAGCGCGCCGAGTACCTCCGGGTCATCGTCTGCGAACTGCAGCGGATAGCGAGCCACATGATGGCCATCGGCGCGAACGGCGCCGACACCGGGGCGCTCACGCTCTTCGTCTACGCGTTCGACCAGCGCGAGCGGGTCGTCGAGCTCTTCGAGGCGCTCTGCGGCCAGCGCCTCACCTACAACTACGTGCGTCCCGGCGGCGTCTCCTACGACGTGCCCGACGGCTGGATCGAAGACGTCCGTGCATTCACCACCGAGCATCGCTCCGCGCTCGCCGAGATGGACAAGCTGTTCTTTGGCAACACGATCACGCGCGGCCGGCTCAAGGGCGTGGGCGTGCTCTCGGCA
The DNA here is from genome assembly GCA_007125735.1 of Coriobacteriia bacterium. GTDB lineage: Bacteria > Actinomycetota > Coriobacteriia > Anaerosomatales > SLCP01 > SLCP01. Next base: position 7,573 of record SLCP01000069.1, read on the forward strand.
GCGGACGCGGTCGCGTGGGGGGCCTCAGGTCCCGTCGCGCGCGGCTCCGGCGTGAATTGGGACCTGCGCAAACACGACCCGTACTCGGTCTACCCCCGGTTCGATTTCGACATCCCCACCGGCACCGAGGGCGACTGCTACGACCGAGCCCGCGTGCGCCTCTACGAGTGCTACGAGTCGTGCCGCATCATCGAGCAGGCGCTCGCGCAGATGCACTCCGGCTCGTACCGTACCGAAGGGCTGCCACGCCTTATCGCCCCGCCGCCGGGTGACGCCTACGACCACATCGAGTCCGCGCGGGGCGCGCTCGGCATCTACCTCGTGTCCGACGGCAGCCCGCGGCCATACCGCATGAAGGTGCGCTCGCCGGCGTTCTGCAACCTCGCACTCCTCCCCATGCTCTCCGAGGGCCACATGCTCTCCGACCTTGTAGCAATCCTCGGCAGTCTCGACCCGGTGTTCGGGGAGGTGGACCGGTGAGCGGGCTCGTATGGGGCATCGTGTGGGGACTCGCTGCAGGCGTGCTCATCGCGCTCGGGGCGCTCATCGGCGTGTGGTGGGAGCGGAAACTCTCAGGCGCGATCCAGATGCGCATCGGACCGCAGGAGCTCGGGCCGGCAGGTCTGTTGCAGACGCTCGCGGACACCGTGAAGCTCGTGCTCAAAGAGGACATCACGCCGCGCGCCGCCGATGTCACGATCTTCCGCATCGCGCCGCTTATCGTCTTTGCACCGATCGCGATGTCGCTCGTTGTCGTGCCGTACGCGGCCGGGTTCGCGCCGCTCGACACGAGCGTGGGTCTGCTGTTCTTCATGGCGGTGCCTGCCGTCTCGGTCATCGGCGTGCTGCTCGCCGGATGGTCTTCGCGCAACACGTACGCCACGATCGGCGGCATCCGCGCCGCCGCGCAGATGATCTCCTACGAACTGCCGAGGACGCTCTCGGTTCTGCCGTTCGTGCTGCTCGCCGGCTCGATGCGGCCGCTCGACATCGTCGAGGCGTGGCAGTGGTGGTGGGTCCCGCTGCTCGCCATCGGGTTCGTCGTCTACCTCATCTCCTCGGTCGCCGAGCTCAACCGCGGCCCGTTCGACCTGCCTGAGGCCGAGTCCGAGCTCGTCGCAGGCTACTTCGCCGATTACTCGGGCATCCGGTGGTCGATCTTCATGATGGCCGAGTACGGGGGGCTCGTCGCAGCCGCCGTGTTCGGCGCAGCGCTCTTCTTCGGCCCGTTCGCGCTTCTGCCCGGAGCAGCGGGGGTCGTGCTGTTCGTGGTGCTCTCGGCGATACTCGCCACCGTCATGATGTGGGCGAAGTGGACGTTTCCGCGTATGCGGCCCGACCAGTTGATGGGCATCGCGTGGAAGGTGCTCACGCCGATGGCCCTCGTGCAGCTCGTGCTGGTGGGGGCGGTGGTTCCGTGGCTCTAGGTAACGGCAATGGCGACGGCACCCGCCACCACGAGGTGGGCGCGCCCAGTCGCACGCCCGAGGTCGTTCCCGTCACGGTCAACGTCACCGACGACTTCCCCGGCGGCGTAGCCGGGTTCTTCGAGCGGTGGCGCTCGCTGCTCGTGGGCTTCGGCATCACCGGCCGGCGTGCGCTCGGCCCCACTACCACGCTGCGCTACCCGCACGAGAAAGTCGTCCTCTCGCCGCGGTGGCGCGGTGCGCTCAGGCTGCGCGGGATCCTCGGCAAAGACGAGATCCCGATACTGCGCGACGAGCCGCCCGTCTACAACGACCTCATCGAAGCGACCTACCGCGCCGACCGCCTCCCGCCGTGCGTAGGCAACTGCCCGGCGAACGTCGATGCACGCGGGCAGGGCTACTTCCTCGGCGAGAACAAGGCGGTCGAGGCGTACGAGCTCGTGCGCGAGCGCAACATCCTCCCCGGCGTGCTCGGGCGCATCTGCCACCACCCGTGCGAGACGGCGTGCCGTCGTAACTACTACGACGAGGCCATCGCGATCCGTCCGCTCCACCGCCACGCGTACGAGGAGTACGCCAAGGTCGCCGAGGAACACCTGAAGCCCTTCGAGTTCACGCGCGAGGAGCGCGTCGCCGTCATCGGATCGGGGCCGAGCGGGCTCGCTGCCGCGTTCGATCTGATGAGCCTCGGGTACCCGGTGACGGTCTACGAGAAGGAGAAGAAGCCCGGAGGCGCGCTCTACTCCGGCGTGCCCGCGTACCGGCTGCCGCGCGAGGTCCTCTTCAACGAGATCGAGTACCTCGAAAAGATGGGGATGGAGCTCAAGCTCGGTGTCGATGTGGGCCACGACGTGCCGATCGACTACCTCATCGGCGAGTACGATGCGGTCATCATCGCCGCCGGGTTGCAGGACAGTCGCATCCTGCCGCTCCCCGGACACGACGCCGAGGGCGTGAGGGGCGCACTGCCGTTCCTGCGTGCGGCGAACTGGAAGGGCGACGCGGGCGTCAAGGGCAAGCGGGTGCTCGTGATAGGCGGCGGCAATGTCGCGGTCGACGTCGCGCGGTGCGCGCTGCGCACGGGCGCGACCGAGGTGCGGCTCTCGTGTCTCGAGGCCTCCGACGAGATGCCGTGCCATCCCTGGGAGATCGAGGAGGCGCTCGACGAGGGCGTCATCGCGATGTGCTCGTTCGGCCCGGAAGAGGTGCTCACGACCGAGGAGGGTCGCGTGCGTGGCATGCGCATGCGTGAGTGCCTCTCGGTCTTCGACGCCGCCGGACGCTTCGCGCCGCAGTACGGGGACGAGTACCTCGAGGTCGAGACGGACATCGTCGTGTTCGCGATCGGACAGGCGCCGGCGCTCGCCGATGTGGTCGCCGGCTCGGACCTCGCGCTCACCGATCGCGGATTGCTCCCGGTCGACGGTACGCTGTTCACCACCCACCATCCCGGGGTGTTCGCGTGCGGGGAGGTCGTGACCGGGCCCGGCAGCGCGATCGGTTCGATCGCCACCGGACACGAGGCGGCGATCTCGGTCCACCGGTACCTGAGAGGCGAGGACCTTGCGGCCGACAGGGTTCCTCGGCCGGTGCCCATCTATGCGAAGTACGAGAAGGCGACGCTCGCCGGCGTCGAGATGTCGCGCATGCGCGTGCAGATGCCGATGGCGTCTCCGGAGGCGCGTGCGACGGACTTCCGTGCGGTCGAACTCGGGCTCACGCACATGGAGGCGCTCAACGAGGCCGCGCGGTGTTTGCGCTGCCAGTCCGAGGTGTGCGTGGGGTGTACGTTCTGCGCGCGCACGTGCCCGGATTACGCGATCGAGGTCGAGCGCACCGACGACCCGGGCGAGCGCCGCGTGACCCACTACGACCTCGACCTGTCGAAGTGCTGCTTCTGCGGCCTGTGCGCCGAGCAGTGCCCGACCGATGCGCTCGTCCACACCGGTCAGTACGAGCTCACGTTCTTCCACCGAGGACCGGTCATCTTCGCTCGCGAGGAGATGCTGCGCGACGGTGGCGGCACCCGGGCGACCGGGTGTGACGCGGTTCGCGCCGCGGGCGAGGAGGCGGGCCGATGACGCTCGAATCGGTCGTCTTCGCCGTGCTCTCGGGATTCGCGCTTACCGGCGGCATCGTCACGGTGTTCGCGCGCGACGTCACCCGCATGGTCGTGGGGCTCGCTGCGTTCCTGCTCGCGATCGCCGGCTTCTTCGTCTCCTGGAAGGCGTCGTTCCTCGGCGTCGTGCAGCTCTTCGTGTACGTGGGCGGCGTGCTCGTGCTCTTCGTGTTCGCGATCATGCTCGTCCACCGCTCCACGCAAGGCTCGCCGG
>SLCP01000081.1 GCA_007125735.1 Coriobacteriia bacterium
AGGATGGCCTCGACGATATCGGGCACGCGCGTGAGCTCGACCCACAGGTTCTCGACGCGCTCGTCGGGCAGCATGCCCTTGGCTTGAGCGAGCTTGAGCGCGAGCACGGTGAGCGCGGCGATCTGCGCCGTGAACGTCTTCGTCGCCGCCACGCCGATCTCCGGTCCTGCGTGCGTGTAGAGCACGCCGTCAGACTCGCGTGTCACGCGGGAGCCGACCACGTTGGTGATCGCGATGACCTTCGCACCGCGCTCGCGCGCCTCGCGCACGCCAGCGAGCGTGTCGGCCGTCTCGCCCGACTGCGTGATCGCGACGACGAGTGTCTCGTCGTCGACGATCGGGTCGGAGTAGCGGAACTCGCTCGATACCTGGACCTCGACAGGGATGCGCGCCCACTGCTCGATGAGGGTCTTGGCGACGATACCCGCGTGATACGAGGTGCCGCATGCGAGGATGAAGACCCGATCGATCGCGGCTATCTGATCGGGGGACATCTGGAGCTCGGAAAGCTGGATCTGCCCGTCGGCCCCCATGCGGCCGCGGAGCGTCTCGCGTATCGCTTTGGGCTGCTCGTGGATCTCTTTGAGCATGAAGTCCTCGAAGCCGCCCTTCTCGGCAGCTTCGAGGTCCCACTCGACACGGAGCATCTCGGGCTCGACCACGGTCCCTGCGAGGTCTGTCACGACGATGTCGTCCGCGGTGACCGCGGCGATCTGGCCGTCGGCGAGCGCGAGTACGTCACGGGTGTACTCGAGGACGGCCGGGATGTCGCTCGCGACGATGTTCTCGCCCTCTCCCACGCCGATGATGAGCGGCGAGTCCTTGCGTGCCGCCACGAGCGTACCGGGAGCGTCGAGGTGCACTACTCCGAGTGCGTACGCGCCGTCGAGCCGTTCGATCGTCTTGCGGACGGCCTCGACGAGGTCGCCGTCGTAGTACGCCTCCACGAGGTGCGCGACGGTCTCGGTGTCGGTCTCGCTGCGCAGGATGTGTCCCGCTCGTGCGAGCTCCTCGCGCAGCTCGAGGTAGTTCTCGATGATGCCGTTGTGCACGACCGCGATCCGGCCCGTGCAATCGGCGTGGGGGTGCGCGTTCTCCTCGCTCGGGCGCCCGTGAGTCGCCCACCGCGTGTGGCCGATGCCCACCGTGCCGGGGACGGGGTGCGCGGCGACCTCTTTGGTCAGGTTCACGAGCTTGCCCACTCGCCTGACGACATCGATCTCGGTGCCGTTGACGATCGCGATACCGGCCGAGTCGTACCCGCGGTACTCGAGCCGGGCCAATCCGCCGAGCAGCACGTCGCTGGCTTGACGGGGCCCGATGTATCCGACGATTCCACACATAGGCTCAGACGCCTCTCTCGTATCGGGCGCGGCAGGAACCGCGACCGGCAAGGTGCATGACTGGGTGTCTCCGGCACGCACGTGCCGAAGGCCGGGGCGCACGAGGGCCCCGTTCATGAGGGGGATACCGGGTCGCCACCGCTTTGTCCCCGCGGTCACCCGCAGGCTTTGTCGGTGACGTCACGACTCCGGTCAGGCCGGAGAGCCATCCGCCGAGTGTTTCGATCAGCTCTCTCCTCGTCGACTGACGCCGCATCGCCGCATCAGTCCTGGCGCTTCATCGAGCAGGCACGGTTCGCGCCGGGCATCACCTCTCCTCTCGGTCGGTCTGGGGGGATTATACCAGGCCCGTCCTAGCCGAGTTCGGCGCTGACCACCGCTACGATCTCGTCGACGACCTCGGACGCGGCCTGCGCGTCGGCAGCCTCGGCCATGACGCGGACGAGCGGCTCGGTCCCGCTCGCGCGCACGAGCACGCGGCCCTCCGAACCCAGGCGTGCCTCGGCCGCGTGCACCGCCTCGGCGATCGCTGCGCTCGCCCCGAGCCGGCCCTTGTCGGTGACGTGCACGTTGATGAGCACCTGCGGGTACCGGGTCATCACACGACTGAGCTCGGAGAGTGTCTTACCGGTCGCACGCATCACCTCGGCGAGCTTGAGCGCGGTCACGAGGCCGTCACCGGTGGTGGCGTGCTCCATGAAGATGATGTGTCCCGACTGCTCGCCGCCGAGCACCGCACCTGACGCCTGCATCTGCTCGAGCACGTACCTGTCGCCGACCTTGGTCTTCACGAGGTTGATGTCGTGCTCGCGCATCGCGACCTCGAGACCGAGGTTGCACATGACGGTGCTCACGATCGTGTCGCCGGCAAGCGTGCCACGCTGCTTCATGTGCGTCGCGCAGATCGCCATGATGGCGTCACCGTCGACCTCAGCACCGGTCTCGTCGACCGCTATCACGCGGTCGGCGTCTCCGTCGTGCGCGATGCCGAAATCGACCTCGTGAGAGCGTACGAGTTCGCGCACGGGCGCGAGATCGGTCGAACCGCACGCATCGTTGATGTCCATGCCGTCCCACTCGCAGTTGAGCGCGATCACCTTCGCGCCGAGCTCCTCGAGCGCCCTCGGCGTGGCGACCGAAGCGGCGCCGTGACCGCAATCCACCGCGATCTTCATGCCGGTCAGATTCCCTTCGATCGATTCGATGGCATGATTCACGTAGCGCGCGACACCGTCCTCGAGCAGTCGCGCTCGTCCCACGCCGGCACCGGTCGGCCGCTCCCAATCACGCTCTGCGATGGTGAACTCCTCGATCTCGTCCTCGAGCTCGTCGGGCAGCTTGAACCCTTCCCGGCTGAACAGCTTGATGCCGTTGTAGGCCGCGGGGTTGTGGGACGCCGAGATGACCACGCCTCCGTCGGCGCCGAGCTCCCGCGTGAGGTAGGCCACCGCCGGCGTCGGCGCAACGCCGAGGACGAGCGCATCGGCCCCTCCCGAGCAGATCCCGGCGACGAGCGCGGCTTCGAGCATGTCCCCGGAGCGCCTCGTGTCCCTGCCCACCACGATGCGGCCTCTCCCTCTGTCGCCGAGAAAGTGGCCGGCCGCCTCGCCGAGACGGAACGCCAGCTCCGGCGTGAGGTCGGCGTTCGCGATGCCGCGGACTCCGTCGGTGCCGAACAAGCGGGTCATCTCACGTTCCTCTCTCTCGAAACGCGCGGGACCCGCCACAGTGGACGGGTCCCGACGTTCGCGTCTGGATGCGTCAGGCCTAGCGCTTCGAGAACTGCGGGCGCTTACGGGCCTTCTTGAGTCCGTACTTCTTGCGCTCGACCATACGCGGGTCGCGGCGGAGCAGTCCGGCGCGCTTCAGCTCGCCGCGGTACTCGTCGCCCGCCTCGAGGAGCGCGCGGGCGATACCGTGGCGCAACGCCCCGGCCTGACCGGAGATACCGCCGCCATGGATCTTCGCGATCACATCGAAGCGGCCCATCGTCTCCGTCGCCTTGAACGGCTGCTCGAGATAGGTGATGTAGGCGTCCCGGCCGAAATAGTCAGCCGCAGGGCGCCCGTTGATCGTGTAGGTGCCGGTTCCCGGCACGAGTCGCACGCGGGCCACCGACGTCTTGCGCCGCCCGGTGCCGAGGTACACTGCCTTGTTCTCAGCCATGCGCTAACCCTCCAGCGTGATCTCACGGGGCTGCTGCGCCTCGTGCGGATGATCGGGGCCTCCGTACACCTTGAGCTTCTTGAGCATCGCCCGCCCGAGCGTGTTCTTGGGCAGCATGCCCTTGACCGCGAGTTCGATGACGCGCTCGGGGCGCTTCTCGAGCATCGTGGCGATCGGGACCTCTTTGAGGCCGCCAGGGAAGCCGCTGTGACGGTACTTCATCTTGTCCGCCATCTTGTTGCCAGTGAGCCTGATCTTCGAGGCGTTCACCACGATGACGAAGTCACCGGTGTCCACGTGGGGGGTGTACTGGGGCTTGTGCTTGCCCTTGAGTATCTGCGCCACCTGGCTTGCGAGTCGTCCCAGCACGATGTCGCTGGCGTCCACGACCAGCCACTCGCGCTCGACCTCGCCTGGTTTGGCATGGTAGGTCTTCAATGGTCCTCCAAACGGATACGGTCTCACGTGTTCGCGTCACGGTTTCACGGGGCCTTGAAACGAACCCTTACACTTTAGCCACCGGGGTCGAACGTGTCAATTTACCACGCACCCGGGCGTGTCCATACCTGCCGAGGAACCCGCGTCCTCTCCCCCGGGGCGCCTCATAGCCAGCACTCCTCGGCGTAACTCACGTGCCACAGCACGAGTCCGTGGGCGGGGGCGGTGGGGCCCGCAGCCGCCCGGTCGCACGCGGCGAGCGTCTCGCCGAGCCATTCCGGCGAGCGTCGACCGCGCCCCACCTCGACGAGCGACCCCACGATCACCCGCACCATCGAGTGGAGGAAGGCGTTGCCCACGACCCGTACCACGACGCAGTGCTCCCCGAACTCCTCGGCGCTCGTGATGTCGATCGCCTCGATGCGACGCACCGTACGTTTCCCCTCGGCGCTCTCGGCGACGCAGAACGAGCGGAAGTCGTGCTCGCCGACGAGGGCCTCGGCAGCGGTGCGCATCGCTTCTACGTCGAGGCCGTGCTTCATCCACCACGCGACGTCGCGGAGAAAGAGCGGCGGCACCGGACCGGGCACGAGCCGGTAGCGGTACTCGCGCGCCTGGGCGTCGAAGCGCGCCGAGAACCCGGGTCGCGCGATGTGCGCTCCGGTCACGACGATTCCCCCGCCCACGAGCGCGTTGAGCGAGCGCAGCAGGACGGGAAGATCGGGCTCCTCGCCCGCGAACAGCGGCACGGAGACGACCTGTGCGAGCGCGTGGACGCCCGCATCGGTCCGCCCCGCGCCGGTCGATTCCACCTCGCGACGCATGACCGTGCCGAGCGCGGATTCGAGCCGGCCCTGGACCGTGTCGTGCCCCTCCTGACGCGCGAAGCCGGCGAACGGCGCTCCGTCGTAGGAGAGCGTCAACACGAGGGTGGCGACGGATGCGCGTTCCTCGGCCATGTCAGAGCAACACCCCCACCGTCATCATCGCCCCCACCCCTACAAGCAACGCCGTCCAGTCCGCGGCCGCGAGCCTGCTCTCGTGGAGCCGCGTGCGACCGGCGCCCCCACGATAGCACCGGGACTCCATGGCCGTCGCGAGTTCGTCGGCCCGCCGGAACAAGCTCACGAACAGCGGGACGAGCACGGGCACGTACGCCCGACCGCGCGCGATCGGGCCGCCGCGGTCGAAGCGCGCACCCCGTGCGGTCTGCGCGACGACGATCTTCTCGGCCTCCTCGGCGGTGGTGGGGATGAAGCGAAGCGCGACAGTGAGCATCATGGCGACGTCGCCGGCGGGGAAACCCACGCGCTGAAGCGGGCTCATGAGACGCTCCAGTCCGTCGGCGAGGCGCACCGGGGAGGTCGTCAGCGTGATGAGCGACGTCCCGACCACGAGGAGCACGATGCGCACCGCGAAGAACGAGCCGGTGACGAGACCGCCGGGGTCGATAGCGAGCGGCCCGACCCGCACGAGCGCGACGGTGGCCGGCTCGATCCGTAGCGAGTGCGCGAGCAACGTGAACACGAGGATGAACGAGACGACGCGCACGCCGCGAACGACGATCCTCACCGGCACGCCCGAGGCGGCAACCGCCACGACGACGAGCACCGCCGAGACGGCCAGGCCTGCAAACCCTCCCACCATGAAGAGCATCGCGGTAAACGCGGCCGCCAGTCCGAGTTTGGCGCGCGACTCGAGCCGGTGGACCGCGGAGTCCCCGGGGACGAACTGCCCGAACGGGACCGGGGGTCTCATCGGCCCGCCCCCCGCCCGCGCGCCATCCGATCGGCCGCCTCGACCACCTCGAGGGTGTAGCCGCCGAGGCGGATGCCACGCTCCTCGGCGAGTATCTGGGTTCTCAACACGTCCGGCACGCGCAGCCCCGCCTGCTCGAAGCACGATGGGTCGGCGAGGAGCTCCTCGCGCGAGCCGGTGAAGACGGGCCGTCCGTCAGCGAGCATGACGATGTGGTCCGCCATGCCGAGGAACCCCTCGGCATCGTGCGTGACGACCACGACGCCCGCGTGTGCGCGAAGCGATGCGACGATGCCGGTGACCGCATCGCGGCCCCAGGCGTCGAGACCGGCGGTCGGCTCGTCGAAGAGGAGCACCTCGGGACGCATCGCAAGCACGCCCGCGATCGCCACGCGGTGGGCCTCCCCGCCCGAGAGCGCGAACGGCGAGCGCGGGCCGAACTCGTCCGGATCGAGATCGACCGCCTCGAGGGCTTCACGCACCGTGCCGCGGGCCTCCTCCTCGCTCATGCCGAGGTTGCGCGGGCCGAACTCCACGTCGGCCTCGACCGTCTCGGCGAACAGCTGGGTCTGCGGGTTCTGGAACACGAGGCCGACCCGACCGCCGACGCGCGAGGCGTCGAGAGCGTTGCCGTCGATCGCCACGCGGCCCTCGGTGGGCGGCATGAGGCCGGCAGCTATGCGAAGCAGGGTCGACTTGCCCGAGCCGGTGGCGCCCAACACGAGCACCAGCTCGCCCCGATCGAGCGAGAGGGTGACTCCATCGAGCGCGCGAACGGCGAACGAGGTGCCCTCGCCATACGTGTAGCCGATGTCCTCGAGCGTGAGCCTCATAGCGCAGCCGCCACGCTCTCGGCACTCATCGCCTCGTAGGGCACCGCCACGCCACGAGAGCGCAACTCCGCAGCGAGGCGGCCGACCGGAGGAAGGGCCACGCCGAGAGACTCCAGTCCATCCTCGTCCGCGAGCACGACGCCCGGCGGGCCTTCGAACACGATCCGTCCCGCTTCGAGCCCGATGACGCGATCCGCTGCGGCGGCGTCGGCCAGGTGGTGCGTGACGTGGAGGATACCTCGGCCAGCGCGGCGCTGATGCTCGACGGCAGCGAGCACGTCTGCGCGACCCTGCAGGTCGAGCATGGACGTCGGCTCGTCCAGCACGAGGTAGGCGGGCTCGAGCGCGAGGACTCCGGCGATCGCGAGTCGCTGCTTCTGGCCGCCCGACAACTGATGCGGCTCGCGTGACTCAAGACCGGTCAGCCCCACTGCGGCAAGGGAATCATCCACGCGCCGTCGGATCTCACCGACCGGCACGCCGAGGTTCTCCGGCCCGAAAGCGACGTCCTCTTCGACCGTGGTGGCGACGATCTGGTTGTCGGCGTTCTGAAAGACCACGCCCACGCGCGAACGCACGTCCCACATCGCGCCGACGTCGCGCGTATCGTCGCCGTCTATCGTCACGAGACCTGACGTGGGCCTGATCAAACCGTTAGCGAGCCGCACGAGTGTCGACTTCCCCGAGCCGTTCGCGCCGAGCACCGCGACGTGCTCGCCAGGCGCCAGCGAGAAACTCACGCCGTCGAGGGCGGCTACATCACGCTCGGCCGAGGGGTAGACGTACGTCACGTCGGAGAACTCGATCATGTGCTGTGGCCCGTCCTCTCCCACGGCGAACGCACGAGGAGGGTCGTGCACCTTTCGGTGAGACCCTCCTCGCATGGTATCGAACGCGCGGCTCCAGATGGAGCGCCTGTTACTCGACGAGCTCCAGGATCACCATCGGCGCAGCGTCACCCTTGCGCGGACCGAGCTTGTGGATGCGCGTGTAGCCGCCCGCGCGCTCCTCGAACCGAGGCGCGATGTCGGCGAACACCTTGTGCACGATCTCCTTGTCGCCGAGCTCAGCGAGCGCGAGACGGCGGGAGTGGACATCGCCACGCTTGCCCCACGTGATGACCTTGTCAACGAGCGTGCGCACCTCTTTCGCCCGCGTCTCGGTCGTCTTGATCCGCTCGTTGGTGAACAGAGCGATGGCGAGGCTGCGGAGCATCGCCTTGGTGTGACTCGCGTCGGTGCCGAGCTTCCGGCCTTTCTTAAGGTGTCTCATCTTCAGTGATCTCCCACTTACGGCTTCAGGCCAAGGCTCATGTGCTGAAGCTTGTCTTTGACTTCCTCGATGGACTTGGCGCCGAAGTTACGGATGTTGAGCAGGTCGGTCTCCGAGCACTCGGTGAGCTGGCCGATCGTGTTGACACCCTGCCGCTTGAGGCAGTTGTACGACCGTACCGAAAGGTCGAGCTCTTCGATCGGCGTGTCGAGCACGCTGTCGACCTCATCGGCGACGTCCGCGAAGATGCCCTCCTCGGACAACACGCCGCTCGCCTGCTCGGCAAAGAGCATCATGTGCTCGTCGATGATTTTGCCGGCTCGCGCGACGGCATCACCGGGGTCGATCGAGCCGTTCGTCTCGACCTCGAGCGTGAGCTTGTCATAGTCGGTACGCTGCCCGACACGCGTGTTCTCCACGACGTACGTGCAGCGAGCAACCGGGCTGAACAGCGAGTCGACGGTGATGATGCCGATCGGGTCTTCGGTGCGCTTGTTGCGGTCCGCGGACACGTACCCGCGGCCCACACCGACTCGGATACCCATCTCGAGCTTGCCGCTCTTGTTGAGATTCGCGATGACGTGCTCCGGGTTCACCAGCTCGAACTCTGCCGGGACCTTGAGGTCGGCACCCGTCACGACTCCGGGACCGGTCGCGTCCAGCGTGGCGACGGCATCGGCCGCACCGACGCCGGTCTCGCGGAACACGAGGCCCTTGACGTTGAGCACGATGTCGGTGACGTCCTCCCGGACGCCCTCCACCGATGCGAACTCGTGCTGGACACCTTCGACTCTGATCGAGGTCGCGGCGGCACCCTCGAGAGAGGAGAGCAGCACGCGCCTCATGCAGTTACCAAGCGTGTGTCCGAAGCCCCGCTCGAGGGGCTCGACGGTGTAGCGAGCTACCCGATCGTCGACCTGTTCGACACTCACCTGCGGTCTCATGAACTCTGTCATCCAAGAGCCTCCTTGGCCTTCCGTGGTGTGGCGTGGCGTTACTTCGAGTACAGCTCGACGATGAGCTGCTCGCGGACGGGTGCATCGATCTGACCGCGATCGGGCAGGGACAGCACCTTGCCGGAAAGCTTCTCGATATCCACTTCGAGCCACCCCGGGACCTCGATCTTCTCGGAAGAGATGAGCGCGGTCTTGATGACGAGCAGGTCAGAGGCTTTGGGCATGACTGCGACGACGTCCCCCGGACGAACACGGTACGAGGGGATGTCGACACGGCGCCCATTCACCGCGATGTGCCCGTGACGTACGACCTGGCGCGCCTCGTCGCGTGACTTGGCGAAGCCGAGACGGTACACCACGTTGTCGAGGCGGCTCTCGAGGAGGCGAAGCAGGTTCTCGCCCGTGATGCCGCTCTGACGGTTCGCGATCTCGTAGTAGCTGCGGAACTGCTTCTCGAGCAGTCCGTAGATCCTCTTGGTCTTCTGCTTCTCTCTGAGCTGGACGCGGTACTCGCTGTCGCGTGGGCGGCGTTTGCCGGCCATACCCGGTGGGTAGGGCCTGCGCTCCACCCCACACTTGTCTGAGTAGCAGCGGTCGCCCTTGAGAAAGAGCTTGATTCCTTCGCGGCGGCACAGTCTGCAGTCCGCCCCGGTGTAACGTGCCATAGCTGTGGTCCTCCCGAGTGCTAGACGCGGCGGCGCTTGCGCGGCCGGCAGCCGTTGTGGGGAACAGGGGTGCGGTCCTGGATGCTGGCGATCTCGAGCCCTGCGGCCTGCAGGGTGCGGATCGCGGTCTCGCGACCGGAGCCAGGACCTTTGACGAACACGGAGACCTTGCGGACGCCGTGCTCTTGGGCGATCTTCGCGCACGCCTCGGCCGCCATTTGAGCGGCGAACGGAGTCGACTTGCGCGAGCCCTTGAAGCCCACCGTGCCGGCGGACTGCCACGCGATCACGTTGCCGTTAGGGTCGGTGATCGTGATGATCGTGTTGTTGAAGGTGCTCTTGATGTGCGCCTGGCCTACAGCGATGTTCTTGCGTTCGCTGCGGCGTACGCGCTTACTGGCGGTCTTCTTCTTGGCCATGCGTTACTTGCCCTTCTTCTTAGCACCGATCTGGCGACGCGGCCCCTTGCGGGTGCGCGCATTGGTGTGGGTGCGCTGCCCGCGCACCGGCAGACCGCGCCGGTGGCGCAAGCCACGGTAGCAGCCGATCTCCATCAGCCGCTTGATGTTCTGCCCCACCTCGCGACGCAGATCGCCTTCGACCTCGAGTTCGCGATCGATGAACTCGCGGAGCCGGACGACCTCTTCTTCAGTGAGGTTCCGGACGCGCGTCGACGGGTCGATCCCCGTCTCGCGCAGGATCGTCTGACTCGTGGACAGACCGATGCCGTAGATGTAAGTCAGGCCGACCTCGACGCGCTTCTCGCGCGGAAGGTCGACACCTGCGATTCGGGCCACTCCCGGATCCCTCCTAACCCTGCCGCTGCTTGTGACGGGGGTTGTCGCATATGACGAGAACCCGCCCATGGCGGCGTATGATCTTGCACTTGTCACACATCTTCTTGACCGAAGGTCGGACTTTCATGACGTACCCTTTCGGCATTCTCGATCTATCTACACACCCAGCCGCAGGTGCGATCTTTCCGGCTAATACACGCTGCCGGGCGTGTCCACGACCCGTGCAGCGTATGCCCGCTACTTGTATCGGTAGGTGATACGTCCGCGGGACAAGTCGTACGGCGACAGCTCCACGACCACCTTGTCCCCCGGCAGGATACGGATGTAGTGCATGCGCATCTTGCCCGAGATGTGGGCGAGCACCTTGTGCCCGTTGTCGAGCTCCACTCTGAACATAGCGTTGGGCAACGGCTCGATGACCGTACCCTCCATCTCTATCGAGTCTTCACGCTTGCTCACGTGGTGCTGCTACCTCCCTGAGGTCCTGAGCCGCAAATGGACAGTATACCGATACGTGCGCGGCGCGTCTATATGGGACTTCTTCGCACCGCATCTTCTGCCCGGGGCGGGCCGAGGAGTGTCCCCGGGATTCACGGGCCATCCTCGACCGTCAGTATCTCCGGACCATCCGCTGTGATCGCGACGGTGTGCTCGAAGTGAGCGGAGAGCGCTCCGTCCTGCGTGACGACCGTCCACCCGTCATCGAGCGCGCGGACGGCCGCGGTACCCGCGTTCACCATCGGTTCGATCGCGAACACCATGCCCTCAGAGAGCGTCGGACCTGTGCCCGCCTGACCGACGTTCGGTATCTGCGGTTCTTCGTGCATCGCTCGTCCGATGCCGTGGCCTACGTACTCGCGGACGACGGAGAATCCCGCAGCCTCGGCGACGCGCTGTACCGCGGCCGATATATCGTAGAGCCGCATACCTGCGCGACATCGCTCGATGCCCGCTTCCAGCGCGAGACGCGTCGTGTCCATGAGCGCGGCCGCCTCGGCACTTACCGTGCCCACAGGGAA
>SLCP01000083.1 GCA_007125735.1 Coriobacteriia bacterium
ACCGCGGGATGGTCGTCTACGACCAGGTCGAGCGCTACGGGTTCATCATCCTCATCGCCGCACTGTGGCTCTTGCCGGAGTTTCTCGGCTTCAACCCGCTCGGGTGGTACATGGGCGCGACCGCGATACCGCTGACCGAGCTCTTCGCAGGACTGCGCCTCGGCTGACGCGGACGCGCTCGCGCGACCCTCGCAACCGGGACATCTACGCTACAATCCCAACGACGCACCGGCGCGTCGCACGAGCGCCCGAACCCGACCGAGGAGCCGCAGAGCTGATGAGCAAGAAGCGCGTACTGACCGGATACCGGCCCACCGGCAAACTCCACCTCGGCCACTGGTTCGGCAACCTGCAGAACATGCTCACGCTCCAAGACGACTACGACGCCTTCTACTTCATCGCCGACTGGCACGCGCTCACGAGCGACTGGGCAGACACCACCTCGGTCCGCCGCTACACCGAGGAGATGGTGCTCGACTGGTGCGCCGCCGGCCTCGACCCGGATCGCTGCACGATCTACCGCCAGTCCGACGTACCCGAGGTCGCCGAGCTCACCCTCTACTTCTCGATGGTCACCCCGACGTCGTGGCTCGAGCGCGTGCCGAGCTACAAGGAGCAGCGCGAGCAGGTCACCGACAAGGATCTCGGCAACCTTGGCTTCTTCATGTATCCGCTGCTCCAGGCCGCCGACATCACCATCGTGCTCGCCGATGTCGTGCCGGTGGGCGAAGACCAGCTCCCGCACCTCGAGCTCACGCGGGAGGTCGTGCGCCGCTTCAACAACACCTACGGCGAGTACCTCGTGGAGCCCCAGGCGCTCATCGCCAAAGAGGGCGCGCGCGTGCCCGGGACCGACGGGCGCAAGATGAGCAAGTCGTACGGCAACGCGATCTTCATCTCCGATACCGCCGAGGAGATCGAGACCAAGGTGCGCGGCATGATCACCGACCCGGCACGCAAGCTCAAGACCGACCCGGGCGATCCGGACATCTGCCCGCTCCACCAGATCCATAAGCTCGTCTCACCCGACCCGGCCGACATCGCCGAGTGGGACCGGTGCTGCCGCGTCGCTGAGTGCGGGTGCGTGCCGCACAAGAAGAAGATGGCTGCAGACCTTTCCGATTACCTCGCGGAGTTCCGCGCTCGCCGGGCCGAGCTCGCGGCGAAGCCGGGGTACGCGTGGGAGGTGCTCGAGGCGGGCGCGGCCAAGGCGAGCCCCGTCACGCGCGAGGTCGTCGACACCTGCCGTCGTCTCGTGCGCATCGACGACGGCTCGGCGTAGGGCACGGAGGCGCCTCGCATGGGCTATCGGGTCAAGACAGAGGCGTTCGAGGGGCCGTTCGACCTACTTCTGCACCTCGTCTCCCGCCAGAAGGTCGACGTGCGCTCCATCTCGATCACCGAGGTGACCGACCAGTACCTCGCCTACGTCGACCGGATGCACGACCTCGACCTCGATGTCGCGAGCGACTTCCTGCTCATCGCCGCGACGCTGCTCGAGATCAAAGCCGCATCGCTCCTCCCTGCCGAGGAGCACTACATCGGCGACGAGCTCGACGACCTCTCTCCCGAAGAGGCCCGCGACCTGCTCATCGCCCGCCTGCTCGCGTACAAGAAGTTCAAGAGCGCGGCTGCGGAGCTCGCTGCACGCATGGAGGCCGAGGCGCGCATGCACCCTCGGCAGGCCGGACTCGAAGAGCGGTTCGTAGGCCTCATGCCCGACTTCCTCGAAGGCATGACGCTGCGGGGGCTTGCGGTCATCTGTGCCGATCTGCTCTACCGCCGTGAAGTGTTCCTTCTTCACGCCGAGCACGTCGCCGCAGCCCCGATCAGCCTCGATCTCCACACGGAGAGCATCTCGCGCACGCTCGCTTCCCGCGGCAGTGTGCGCTTCTCGGAGCTTGCGGGCGCCGACGCCTCGGCGGAGCTCATCGTCGTGACGTTCCTCGCGATCCTCGAGCTCTACAAGCGTGGTGTCGTCGAGCTGCGCCAGGACCGCGTGTTCGACGACATCGTGGTGACCACATCGACAGCGACGGAAGGTGCGTAGCACATGAGCACGGCCGATCCCGCTCTCAGAGGCGCCGTCGAGGCGCTCCTCTTCGTCTCCGACGAGCCCGTCACGGCATCCCGCATCGGCGAGATACTCGAGGTGTCCGCCCAAACGGTCTCCGCCGTCCTCTCCGAGTTGGCCGAGGAGTACCGCGCAGGGGAGCGCGGCTTCCAGCTGCGCGAGGTGGCCGGTGGCTGGCGTCTCTATACGCATCCCGCGTACCACGACCAGATCGAGCAGTACGTGCTGTCGTGGGACACCCGCCGTCTCTCGCAGGCCGCTCTCGAGGCGCTCGCCGTCATCGCATACCATCAGCCCGTCACGCGTGCGGGCGTGAATGCGGTGCGCGGCGTGAACAGCGAGGCCGTGATCTCCTCGCTCATCGAGAAGGGACTCGTGCGCGAACTCGGCCGCAACCCCGACGCGGGTAACGCCATCATCTACGGTACGACCCGCACGTTCCTCGAGAAGTTTGGGCTGAAAGACCTCGCAGACCTCCCGCCGCTCGAGGAGTTCGCGCCTGATCCGCGGACCGAGGAAGCCATCCGCGAGCGGCTCGGCTCGCCCACCTTCACGCCGTCGGCGGGCGACGACGACGCCGCGAGCGACGGTGCCGGCGAGAGGGACGGTGCCTCCTCGCTCGACATCTCAGGCGACGGTGGCGGCACCGACGACGCGGACGTCGTCGGAATCGATTAGGGCGACGATGACGGGCGCAGGGCCGCAGACACCCGAAGGGCCGGCCGAGGAGCGCATCGTCCCCATGCGGCTGCAGCGCTTCCTCGCGCGCGCGGGCGTCGCGTCGCGGCGGGGGAGCGAGGACCTCATGACCGCGGGTCGCGTGAGTGTGAACGGCGAAGTGGTGAGGGAACTCGGTGCCAAGGTCGACCCGCTCACCGACGTGGTC
>SLCP01000079.1 GCA_007125735.1 Coriobacteriia bacterium
ACCGCCTCGCACGCCTGCTCGAAGATGCGGGGGTCGGGCTTGCGCAGGCCCACTACGGCCGAGGAGATCACGGTGTCGAGCATCTCGGTGAGCCCGAGGCCGGACAGTATCGACTCGAGACGGCGGTCCCAATTCGAGATGATGCCGAGCGCAAGACCCCGTTCGCGGAGTCTCTCGAACGCCGGCCGGACGTCCGCATACGCCATCCATCGCGCTGGATCACCGAACTCCTCGTACACGCGCCTGGCGAGGGATTCTGCATCGCCTTCGATACCGAGCTTGCGAGCGAGCAACGAATACATGCCTACCCACACCTCGGAGGTGCGCTCCTCGTCCGTCCAGAAGGTGTCGTCGCGAGCGTACGCCTCTTCGTAGAAGTCGTCGACGAGAGGCATCAGGCACTCGATGTCGTCCACATCGCGCTCGTGGCCTGCCTCGGCGAACACCTCGTGACAGACGGTGGCCACGCTCGGATACGGGAAGAGCAGCGTGTTACCCACATCGAAGAAGACTGCGCGGACCATGCGATCAGTCGAGGAACGTCGCTACGTCGGCCTTGTGCGGCGGAGCGGCTGGCGGCTCCTCGCCTGGATAGCCGAGCGCTATGATCGTCACGATCTCGTCGTCGTCGGGGATGCCGAGAAGGGCGGCCAACTCGTCTCGCACCCAGAAGGCGAAGGTGATGCTGCACGCACCGAGGCCCTCGGCTGTGGCGGCGAGCAGCAGATTCTGGATCGCCGTGCCGACCGACAGTTGCTTGTTGAGCCGGCCGAAGGGGTCGTCTGCCTTAGGCATCGCGCACACGATGACCACGGGTGCGTTTCCAAGCTCGGAGTACCAGCGAACCGCCTCGGCGTGCCGCTCCGGACCGATGAGATCGACATACTCCTCGAGGTGCGTCGTGGTCTGGGCCATCACCTCTCCCACCCGCGTACGCGCCTCGCCGCTCGTCACGTAGAAGTGCCACGGCTGCTCGTTCATCGCAGAGGGAGCGAGCGTCGCCGCGTGGATCAGCCTGTCCAGCGCCTCCCGCGGCACCGCGTCCGGAGTGAACGAGCGCACGGAGTGTCGCTTCTCGATGGCTTCGTACAGTTCCATGGGAGCCTCACTCCTACGTGGTCCAAGGAAGGATGAATAGCAACCTTTCTACCACATCATACGCGTCTCGACACGTACGCGTCCCGCGTCATGCGCGCCCCTACCGGTCGGCCTCTGCAGGGCGGTGCTTCACCAGCCGGACGGTCGTCCCGCCACCATCGGCCGGCGCGAAGCACACGGAATCCATGAGTGCTCGCATGAACATGACTCCTCGCCCGCTCACTGCGTAGATATCGTCGCTACACGCATGGTACCCGTCGAAGCCGCTTCCCGAGTCCGTCACCTCGAAGACGACGCGATCGGGGTAGGCTAGCACCTCGACAGCGATGACCGAGTCTTCCTCATCGGGTGAGCCGTGCCGCACTGCGTTGGCGAGCGCCTCGCCGAGCGCGACTTTGATGTCGAAAAGCGCTGCGTCGCCGAACTCCAACGTGCTGAGAAGATCGCACACGCGATCGCGCGCGCCTGCAAGTTGCTGCACGTCGGCCTCGACCTCGATGACGCGGCTCCATTCGAGCTCAGCCGAAGCGCCGACCACGTCGATGCACGCCATCGCCGTCCCGAGGTCGTCCGATTCCTCGAGACACCCGGCCACGCTGAGTAGACCGGAGAGCTCGAAGATCCTCCCGACGTCGCGGTTCGCGCCGGCGAGCACAGCCTTGCCATGACGCGGCTGCAGACGGTGATCGAGCCACACGAGCAGGCCGAGCGCCGAACTGTCGGCGTACGTCACCCGCTCGAGATCTATCACCACGTTGGTACAGCCGGTCTCGATGACCTGATCGAGCGCCTGCTTGAGTTCGGGCACCACTGCGATGTCGATGTCGCCATCGACGTGCACGACGCACGCCTGATGGTCTTCTCGCCGATCTATCGAGTACTCCATCGTATCAGTCGCCTTTGCGTGGTCCATCTTCATCCGTAGGAGCGCTCGAGCGGACTCGAACGGCAAGAACGGCCGCATCGTCGCGGATCGCACCTGGAACGAACCTGTCAAGACTCGAAAGCAGTTCCTGGGTCACGCCGTCGGCGTCACGACCGCGCTTCAGCGCCTGGCGCACCCTACCTTCACCAAAGAACTTATTCCCTCTCCGCGCCTCCGTAACCCCATCCGTGTACAGCAGGATGATGTCGCCGTCTCCCACCTCGACCGGCTCCTCCTGGTACACGGTGTCAGACATCGCACCGAGGAGCGCCCCCGTGGGCGGCATTCTGACGAGATCTCCGTCACCCCGCCTCAGGAACGCCGGTGGGTGCCCTCCGTTCGCATAGCGTAGCGTGCCCGACTCCGTATCGAGGACCCCGGCCCACAACGTGACGATGTCGCTCGTGTCTCCTGACTCGGCGATCGCACGGTTGACCTCGGCCAACACGCGAGCCGGACCGAGCCCTGCCGCCACCAGACCACGGATCATGTACTTGATCATCGATGTCTTCGTCGCAGCCACGACCCCCTTGCCGCAGACGTCGCCCATGACCATGAATATCAGTCCGTCGGGCGTCCGGAACAGGTCGTAGTAGTCGCCACCGATGTCGGCCTCGACGCCGGCCGGTAGGTAGACACTGCTCGTCTCCAGCTCCGGGAAATCGGGAAAGCTCTCCGGCAGGATGGATCCTTGCAGAACGGATGCCACCATGTGCTCTTTGCCGTAGAGTTTCGCCGTGTCGATCGCGAGCGCCGCCTGAGAGGCGAACGTGTGCAGCAGTCCGAGGTCCTCGGCGGAAAACGCCTCATCAGACTTCGAGAAGACCGTCAGCACGCCGATACTCCTGCCGCGCGCAAGCAACGGGACGGCAAGCATGGAGCGCATTCCTTGCTCGTAGGCGAGCCGGCTCAACTCGGTCCCATGTCCGGGCAGATCATCGACTCTCATGGGCTCGCCGGTCGTGAACACCTGTCCGGGGACGTCGAAGCCGGCCTCGGTCTCGAAGTGCAGCATCGCAGAGGAGACGAGTCCCCGGGCCATCTCGGTGCTGACCTTCTGCGCGTCGGTGTCGTACGTCATCAGAGACACGGCGTCGGCGGCGAACACGCGCTGTACGACGTCGAGCACGCGGTTGAGCACGACCTTCGCCTGGAGTGAGGAGCCCACGACCTGACTGATACGGAAGATCGTCTCGAGATTCATCGCGCGTGAACGGGCGTGCTCGAGGTGGTACGCGCTCTCGAAAGCGAGTGCGACCTGGCTCGCCAGTGCGGCAGCGAGCCGATGGTCGCGTGCGGTGAAGTGACGCTCACCGCGCCGTGCGAACGCGATGACCGCACGCGGCTCGCCGTCGAACTCGACCGCCGCAAGCAACGCGCGGGCTGCTTCGTGGTAATCGAGGAAGCGGTCGCTCTCCTCGCTGTCGCCACGTTCGAGCAGAGCCGTAGGCCTGCCAGGCGTCGCTACGTGTCGCCACGCTTCGGCGAGCGCCTCCTCGCGTGCCGCGTCACTCGTCGGGCCGAGGCCGAACGACGGACGATCGAAGACGACCATCGCGTCTCCTGATGCGCCGAGCAGGATCGACGCGGTCTCACGAACACTCTTGAGCGCCTCGGTGAGCACCTGCGGCCGGGAAAGCTGCTCCGCAACCGCCCGCAGCACTTCCGCTTCCGTGCGGGAGCGCGTCTCGATCTCGAAGAGTCGAGAGTTGTGTACCGCCACAGCAGCCTGCGCGGAGAACGTGCGGATCATCTCTATCTCGGCCTCGGTGAACTCGGAGTCTTCCTCCTCGATGACCACGACGACGCCGAGAGGCTCGGTTCCCACGACGAGCGGCGCCGTCAGCACCGACACGTTCTGCCCGTACTCTCCCGGTACGAACTCGGCGATCTCGGTCCCGGAGAACCGGTGGACCTCCGGGGCGCTTGCGTGCATCGCCTCGACGAGCCAGTTCTGCGACAGCAGGGGTACCGACAGCGAAGGATCGCCCGCCGAGTCCTCCGATCGGGCGAACGTGAGGGCCCCGGCCTGGTCGTCGACGAGGAATAGCGCGACGTTGGCGGTGTGGACGATATGAACGATCGTCGCAAGGATGCCGTTGAGCACCTGATGGAGCCGAGAGAAGCTCGCCAGCAACTGGGACAGGTCGTGCAGCGCGTTCAGACGGACCGCGATCGCATTGAACGCCTCGGCAAGACGACCGACCTCATCGGTCCGGTCGCTCGAGAGTTGCCGTACGTACGCCCCGCTCACAGCCTCCCGTGCCCGTGTCTCCAGACGCGTGAGCGGAGAGACGAGTCTGCGCGCGAATACCGCTGCGAGAACGACCGAGAACATGCCGCTCAACACGAGGGCGAGAACCGCGGGGACGAGGGCGCGGATCGTCGACATGACCATCGTCGAGCGCGGCTCGAGTATGACGGCACGCCACTCGAGGCCCGGATATTGCGCGCTGCTCGCCCAATGGCCCCATACCACCGATTCGTCCGCCATGACCGCCGAGAGCGTACCGGCCTCTACCTCGAGGAGGTCGTCACCGGGCGTGTAGACGATGGTGTCCGCACGCGGAGCGGCGATACCGGTACTTGCGACGATGACCTCCTCGTCGGGTCCGACGATCATGACCGAGCGACCGTCAGCCACATTGGAGAAGCGATCTACGGCCGGCTGGAGGAACCCACTGCGCACCCGTGCCATCATGACGAGCTCGTCGTGACCGGCAACCGCACGAGCGACCCAGAGATGGATGCCGATCGCCTCGTCGGTTCCCAGTTCGTAGTAGTAGACCGGCCTGTCGGTCCGGGCCGTCTGGAGTACCGGGAGGTCCACCCCCGCCCGAGGCGCCTGGAACGTGGGATAGGCGCTGATCACTTCGCCGCTTTGATGTACGAGCATGAGCCGATCGACGTACTCGACACCGGTGTCGAACTGAGCGGCAAGCGCGCCTCGATCGAGCGTGCCGTCTCTCGGATCGACTGCGACCGAGATCGCACGGGAGACCACGCGGCCCGCGGGGTCGAGACGTAGCGCGATATCTCCGCCGAGCGCCTGCAGGTACGCGAGGTGCCGCGCTGACACTTCCCGGCGGGCGAGGTCGTAGACGCCTCCGAGCGCGGTGATCGTGCCGATAGTGACCGTGAGGGACACCATCAGCAACGTCAAAAGGATGATATTGGAGGCGAGGCTCGGGCCCCGGCTGCGCCGTTGGAACATCACTCGCGGTACCGTTCGTGTCGGAGACACACGCTATACACCATCGTACGGCACCACACGGTACGCGACCAGCCGGACCACGACGCCCTAGAACGTGCCGCCGGGCAGCACGGCGGTGAGCCACCCGACGATGGCAGACATCCGGCCCGAGACGATCAGGAGTCCGACAGCGATGAGAAGTACGCCCGCCACCCGGTTGACGGTGAGCGCATGACGGTTGAGTGCGGACAGCCACGGACGGACGGTGCCGAACAACGCGGCGGTGCCGATGAACGGGAGTCCGAGTCCGGCCGAGTACGCAAGCAGCAGCATCGTGCCGCGGCCCACGTCACCCGATACGCCTGCCATGCCGAGGATGACGCCGAGGACCGGGCCTACGCACGGCGTCCAGCCGAACGCGAACGCCGCGCCCATGACGAACGCCGCTCCCCTGCCGAACGCGCGCGCCTTGCCCATGTCCACACGTGCCTCACCGTAGAGCCACGGCACCTTGATGATGCCGAGCATCAACACGCCCAGAGCGATCACCACGACACCGGCGACGGTCTCGAGCACCGAGCGGTACTCGAAGAGGAAGCCTCCGAGCAGGCTCGCAGACGCCCCGAGCGCGGTGAACACGACCGAGAAACCGGCAACGAAGAGGAGTGAGGGTGCAAGCACGCGGCGCCGAGCCTCACGCGCCTCGAGCTCGCCGGCGGTCATGCCGGTCATGAACGACAGGTAACCGGGGATCAGCGGCAGGACACACGGCGAGAAGAACGAGAGGGCGCCGGCGAGGAACGCCGCGGCCAATCCGATCGATGCCGAATCCATCAACAAGTCCTCCGTCTGAGCGGGAGCGTGTACGCGGGTACTATACCCCGAGGGGTATTATCGCGCAAACACCCCGGGCTCAGAGTGCCTCTGCGTCGTATCCGATAGCGCGAATCGCCGAGATGAGCTCGTCGACGCTCACCGCGTCGGGATCGAAGGTGACCTCGGTCTTCCCCGTTGCGAGATCGGTCTTGACTGCAGACACCCCGCTCATATCCCCAACGGTCATGTCGATGAGCATCGAACACGACCCACAGTGCATGCCGGTGGTCGCAAGCGTCACGGTCGTCATCTCGGAGATCGCCCTCCCCCTCAGGTCCGGTACTTCTCTATAGCCTCCACAGGATGCCGCGTGTCGCATTCGAGCATCTGCCCACAGTGTGGACATAACCGCCACTCGTCGACAAGACCTGCACCGCATGACGCGCACGGCGTCGCATCGTAGGTCTCGCTCTCATCGGCTCCGAGAGGTCGCGAGCCCAGCAACACGAGGGCGGTGACCCCGATCAGCATACCGCTCGTGATGGCGACACCGAACGAGCTCCATCCCGTCACCCCGCACGGGCCGTTCGCCAACAAGAACGCCAGTAGGCCGAACACGGCCGCGCCTATGGCGGCGGCTGCTACGAGAGCGGACGGCGATCGTGGCCAACGTGACACGCGTGCTCCTCGGCAAGAGTGATGGCGATTTCGTGGAGAGAGGTGCAAGCGATGTGCCAACGCCGGCTAGAGTCCGAGCCGCTGCATCCGCGCCTCGAGTGTCTTGGGTGTCAGGCCGAGGAGCTTGGCCGCTTTGGGCCCGCTGCCCCCTGCGCGCTCGAGCGCTTGCCTCACGAGGTCGAGCTCCACCTCCTCGAGGTCGACTCCGCCCTCCGGCAGCGCGAACCCCTGCATCGGCGCGGGACACGCTCCGCTGTTGAGTCTGATCTCGAGCGGAAGGTCGTCGACCCCGACCTCGTCACCGTGGGTCAGGATGACGATGCGCTCGATGGTGTTCTCGAGCTCGCGGATGTTACCGGGCCACTTGTACGAAGCGAGCGCCTCCATAGCTTCCTGGGAGATCGTCTTCTTCCCGGCGTTGAGTTTCTCGAGGAAGTGCGCAACGAGCAGGGGGATGTCACCGGCGCGCTGGCGCAGGGGCGGCAGCGTGACCGGCACGACGTTGAGCCGGTAGAAGAGGTCCTCGCGGAAATCCCCGTCCGCGATCATCTGCTGGAGGTCCCTGTTGGTCGCCGCCACCGCCCGCACGTCCACCTCGATCGTGCGCGTGCCGCCGAGGCGCTCGAACGTCTTCTCCTGCAACACGCGCAGCAGCTTGACTTGGACCGCCGGTGCGATGTCGCCGATCTCGTCGAGGAAGAGCGTTCCGCCGTTGGCCATCTCGAACCGGCCCGGCTTGGCCGTGACCGCTCCGGTGAAGGCGCCCTTCTCGTAGCCGAACAACTCGCTCTCGAGGAGCGTCTCGGGCAGCGCCCCGGCGCTCACCGAGACGAACGGCTTCTCCGCGCGCGGGGAGAGCTGGTGTATCGCGCGTGCCACGAGCTCCTTGCCTGTTCCGGACTCCCCATACACCATGACCGTCGCGTTCGTCGGTGCGACCTTCTGCACGTTCTCGAGCACGTCGAGCATCGCGGGATCGGCGGCCACGATGCCCTCGACGTCGTACTCTCGGTCGAGCTCCTCGCGCAACCGCTCCACTTCCGCGGCGAGATTGCGCACGGTGAGCGCCTTCTCGATGGCGATCTTGAGCTCCTCGAGGTCGAACGGTTTCGTGAGGTACTCGCTCGCGCCCGCCTTCATCGCCTCGACCGCCTGCACCACGTTGCCGTGAGCCGTGAGCATGATGATCGGGAACGTGCTCCCTCCCGCACGCACACGGCGGAGCACCTCCATCCCGTCTGGCCGTGGCATCCGGTGGTCGAGCACCATGAGGTCCGGCTCGGCCTCGGCCACCGCAGCGAGCGCTTCTTTGCCGTCCGCTGCCTGGACTACCTCGAACCCTTCGCCTTCGAGCGCTTGCGCAAGCACCCAGCGCATGTTCTTCTCGTCATCGGCGACCAGCACTCTTCCCGTCATCGCGCGCCCTCCGTCAATTCGTTGTCGACGGCGACCGGGATCACCACCGTGAAGGTGGCGCCCTCCGGTCCGCTCTCCACTTCGATGTGCCCTCCGTGCTCGTCCACGATGCGATGGACGATCGTGAGTCCCAGTCCGGTCCCGGCATCGCGCGTGGAGTAGAAGGGATCGAACACCTTCGACATCTCCTCGGCGGGTATCCCCGGACCCGAGTCGCTCACCGACATCGCCACGAAGTCGCCCTCCACACGTGCGGACAGGGTGATGGTACCCCCGTCGGCCTCATCCATAGCCTGGACCGCGTTCGTGATGAGGTTGAGCAGCACCTGCTTGAGCTGATCGGGGTCGGCGAGCACCTCGGGCAGGTCGTCAGGGAACCGCTCTTCGATGGCCACGTCGGACTGCCGAGCAAAACGCCCGGTGAACAGGATCACGTCCTGCAGCACCTCCGTCGGCGACGTACGCATCATCGTAGGCTTGCTCGGTCGGCCGAAGTCGAGCAGCGCCTTGATCACCTTGTCGAGACGGTCGATCTCCTGCTTGATGACGTCGGCGGACTCCGCGATGCGATCCGGGTCGCACTGAGCGTCCTCGAGCAACTGCACGCTCGCCCGGATGACGCCGAGCGGGTTTCGGACCTCGTGCGCGACGCCCGCGGTGAGCTCGCCCATCGCGGCGAGACGGTCGGCCCGGATGAGCTGCTCGGTGAGGGCTTTGATCTCCGAGACGTCCTCGAGCGTGACGACGGCGCCGAGGATCCGGCCGCCGACCGCCCGCATCCGGGATGTCGACGCCTGCACGTGCACCTCACGATCGGACGCGGTGAGGATCGTCACCTCGCGCATCGCAAGCGGGATGCGACCGGAAAGCACCTTGCCGACATCGGCTTCGATTCCTCCGTCGTCATGGAAGAGCGCACTTATCGGCCGAGGAACCATCTCGTACTCCGACATGCCGAGCAGCCGCTCGGCCGCGGGGTTCACGGTCGTGATCGAGCCGTCCGGGCCTACCGTCAACACCCCGGACGTGATCGAGCGCAGGATCGACTGTGTGTAGTCCTGGATGTTGATCAGCTGGATGGCGCGTTCCTCGAGCTTACGGTACGCCTCCTCGAGCCGAGCGCTGACCTGTCTCAGGTCCGACGTCTTGCGCTCCTCGAGATCGCGCAGCGTGCCGAAGAGGATGCCGACCACGAAGTACATCGGGACCTCGAGCCAGCCGTCCACGTCGAGCGCGACCGCCGACCTGCCGACGTCGAACCCCACGTAGGCGAGGAACGGTACGCTCGCAGCGAGCGCAGCGAGCGTACCGCCTCGGCGCCCGAACACGAACGCCGCATACAGAATGGGTGCGTAGTAGAAGCGGCGGTAGAGTTGGTGCATCAACTCGCTGCCGTCCGACATCGTCACGAAGAGCTGGAACGCGATGATCGCCACGAGTAGACTGGTGGTGATCACCGTCGCTCGGACCGTCCGGCTCCGGCTGGCGTCTGCCTCGGACGCAGGCGTATCGCTCTCCGGACTCACCGGCGCCTCCTGGCCCACGAGGGATCGATGCGCAACTCCTCACGATACTTGGCGACGGTGCGGCGAGCCACGGTCACGCCCTCCTCGGTCAGCAGTTCCGCCAGCTTCTGATCGGAGTACGGTTTCGATGCATCCTCGGTGGCTACGAGCTCTTTGAGGCGCTGCTTGATACTCGTGGACGCGACGTCCATGCCGGTGGTCGTGCGGTAGCCGCCGGAGAAGAAGTGCTTGAGCTCGAACAGGCCGTACGGGGTCGCCATGTACTTGCCCGTCACGCCTCGGCTGACCGTCGAGAGGTGGACCCCGAGCTCGACCGCGACGTCCTCGAGGCGGAGCGGTCGCAGGAGGCCGGTGCCGTTCTCGAAGAACTCGCTCTGTACCTCGAGGATGATCTGCGTGATGCGGCTCACCGTGTCCTTGCGCCGGTCCACGTTGCGGATGAAGCTCTCGGCGCTCCGGATCTTGTCTTTGAGGTAGCGCTGCGTCTCCTCATCGGCCCCCGCCCCTCCCCGCAGCATGGTGCGGTAGCGCGGGCTGACCTTGAGGGTAGGGATCGACTCGTTGTTGGGGATGATGAGCCACTCGTCGTCGAAGCGTCGAACCGTGACATCGGGGACGATGTAGCCCGGCGCAGGACCGGCCGCATACGCGCCCGCCGGTCGCGGGTTCAAGGTCCGCAAGATCCCGACGACCCGACGGATCTCGCCTTCATCGGCCTTGAGCGCACGAGCGACCTTGCGCAGGTGACTCGATGCGACGTCATCGAGGTGATCGGCGATGATAGCCTCGAGGAGCGGTTCTTCGAGTCCGAGATACTCGATCTGGATGTGGAGTGCCTCAGCGAGCGTCCGAGCGCCCACGCCGGGTGGGTCGAGCTGCTGGACGACGCGCAAGCCCTCCTCGGCCGCCTCCTTCGACACCTCGACTACCGCGGCGATCTCGCCGCAGTCGCCCCGGAAGAACCCGTCCTCGTCGAGGGAGGCGATCACCGCACGCGCGGCCGCGGCGACATCGCGCGACAGGTCGAGAAGGGCGAGCTGCTCGTTGAGGTGCTCGCTGAAGGTCACGAGGCCGCCGACGAACTCCTCGGTGTTGGCCGACTCGGCGTTGGGGTCGCGGGGAGCGGAGACATCGCCGCTCTCGAGGTCGTCGTACATGTCGAGCCACTCGTCCCACGCGCGCTCTTCCTCTGCGTCCTCCGAGCGCTCTTCGGGCGCCTCATCGGGATCGAGTTCGAGTTCGTCGACCTCGAGCACGGGGTTCTCGAGCATCTCCGCCTCGATGAGCTGCTGGAGCTCGGCGATCGGCATGGCGAGGATGCTCAGGCCCTGGTAGACCTGCGGGGAGAGGGTGATCTTCTGGCGCAGCTCGGTCCGTTGTCCGAGTTCCATGGCGCTCCTCCTCCCTGCTTCGCCCCGCCGTCGAGCGCGGCGTCCTTAGCAA
>SLCP01000187.1 GCA_007125735.1 Coriobacteriia bacterium
CCCACGGCGACGTCGACGTGCGGCTCGATCCCCGCTCGACGGATCGCGTCGAGGGCGGCTGCGTATTCCTCGGCGAAGCGCACGAACGGGAGCTTGATGCCGACGTGTGCAGCACCGCCTTCAAGCGCTCGGCGCACGGCGCGCAGCTCGAGATCGAGCAGTTCGGGCTCGGCGAGGCCCCGCCCGATGCCGCGCCAGCCGAGGAGTGGGTTGCGCTCGTGGGGCTCCTCGTCGCCTCCATCGAGGCGGCGGAACTCATCGGTGGGCGCGTCGAGCGTCTTGTACCAGACGGGCTTACCGGCAAAGAGTCCGCTCGTCGTGACGATGCCCTCTGCGATCGCCTGTTCGAGCTCGTGCGCGCGGCCCGAGTGCACCATCTTGGCGGGGTGCACGCCGGACTGCAGCAGGAAGTAGTCGTTGCGAAGCGAGCTCACCCCGTCGGCGTGGGGTGCGAGGGTGGCAGCCTGCTCGGGGACGAGGACCGAGAGGAAGACCTGCATTCCCGTGTCCGGCGCGACGCCCACCTCGGCGGGCCTGAGTGCGAGATCGCCTTCGTAGACGATCCCGCGGAATCCGTCGACGGTCACGACATCGCCTTCGGCGAGGACGGTGGTCGCCCGGCCGGTGCCGAGCACGCATGGCACGCCGAACTCGCGCAGGATGTTGGCGCCGTGGCTCGTCGCGCCGCCTTCGTCGACCACCACCGCGGCAGCGCGGCGCAGGTGGACCGCAAGGTCGTTCGTGAGGCGGCGCAGCACGACGACGGTGCGTGGCGAGAGGATGTGCACCTGGTCGCCGCGCGCGTGCACGACCTCACCAGAGCCCACCGCCGGACTCGCGCCGACCCCACGCACGAGCACGGTATGCTCGCCGATCTGTGGGAACACCATCTCGTCATCGGCCGAGAACACGAGCGGACGGGATTGTAGCAGATAGAACTCGCCGTCGGCGTAGGCCCACTCGATGTCCTGCGGGGTGCCGAAGACCTCCTCGGCAGCGCGTGTCCAGCGTGCGAGCAGCGCGACCTCGCGGTCGGTGAGTTTGCGCGGGCGCGTGGCCGAGCCGCCGGAGACGAGGGTCACGCGATCGTCGGTGGGGGAGAACTCGTAGCGCTCCGGGGTGACCTCACCCGAGACGAGGTCCTCGCCCATGCCCTGGATCGCTTCGACGATCACGACGTCGGCCTCCCGCCGCGCCGGATCGCGCCCGAACGCGAGGCCGGAGCGCTCCGAGCGCACTTGGCGCTGGAGCACGACGGCGACCTTGGTGGCGCTCGGGTCGTGGTCGAGGTCGGCCGCGTAGAGCACGGCGCGCCGGTTGAACGCCGAGGCCCAGCACTGCTTGACCGCCGCGTACATCTCCTCGGCACTTCTCACGTCTCCGATCGACGAGAGCATCCCGGCGTAACTCGCCGACGCGCTGTCCTCCACCGTGGCCGAACTCCGGACGACCACAGCGTCCCCGCGCTCGGTGAGCGAGATGAAGGCGCGCGCGAGCTCGGCGGCGAACGCGGTCGACAGGGGGGTGGTTGCGATCGTCGCGCGAACCTCGTCGGCGGCGCGTGCGAGTGCGTGGTGCGTGATGCCGGACTCACCGAGGCGCGCGATGGCGGCGGCCGCCGACTCGTGGGCGCAGAACCGCTCGAACTCCGCGACCGGCACGACGTAGGCTGTGGGCACGGGCAGCTCTGTCGCCGCGAGGCGGGCGAGGTTCGCGGCCTTCCCGCCCACGGAGGAGGCGTCGAGGGCGGCTGCTTCGGCGAGCGTCACGATGGTCGATCCGGTCACGGTGGTCTCCTCGGCCCGGCGTAGCTCGTAGCACATCGCATGGTGCTCACGCGGTGCGCACGTCGGAATCATCCCGGCACTGAGGAGTATTCCCGGCTGCAGGGTTGACGCAACCTGGCTTGGCCGGATATACCTGAACATATGAGCAGACGTTCATACGATAAGCAGCTCGACGACGCGCGCCTCAAGGCGATGTCCGACATCTTCTCCGCGCTCGCCGACCCGACCCGGCTGCGCATCCTCACCGCGCTGGCCGAGGGCGAGCGGTGCGTTTGCGACCTGGCCGAGGTGACCGGCGTGAGCGCCTCGGCCGTGAGCCACCAGCTGCGCCTCTTGCGCGACCGCGACCTCGTGGCGTTCACGCGAACGGGCCGCCACGTCTGCTACCGGCTCGCCGACGACCACGTCGCATCCCTCCTCGAGCAGGGCTTCGAGCATGCCGGGGAGCGCCGATGAGCGTCCCGACCGCCGAGACCGCGCCTGCACCCGCCGACACCTCCGTCGCCTCCGCCCAGGCGACCTATCGCCTCACCGGTCTCGATTGACCGGACTGCGCGCGCACCGTGGGTGCGTCGGTCGAGCAGGTCCCCGGCGTCATCCGCGCCGAGGTGAACTTCGCGAGCGGCGTCATGGTGCTCGACTACGATCCCGCTGCCGACCCGCGCGAGCGCGCCGTCGCCCTCGTGCGCTCCACCGGCCACGGCGTCGAGGCGCTCGGAGACGCGGGCTCACCTGCCGAGGAGATCCGTACGACGTGGTGGGTCGAGCGCGGGCACGCGCTCACGACCGCTGCGGCCGGCGTGCTGATCGCGAGCGCCTGGCTTTTCGGACGCGCCGCGCCGGAGTGGGCGCCCTCGGCCTCCGTCGCCCTCTACGCTGTGGCGATCGTCTCGGGCGGCTGGCTCATCTTCCGCCGCGCGATCGTCTCGGCACGCGCCCGTTCGCTCGACATGAACGTGCTCATGACCGTCGCGGTGATCGGCGCGATGCTCATCGGCGAGTGGGCCGAGGGCGCCGTGGTCGTCTTCCTCTTCTCGGTCGGCGGCTGGCTCGAGTCGCGCTCGCTCGCGCGCACGCGCCGCTCGATCCGCGACCTTATGGACCTCTCGCCGCCGGTCGCCCGCG
>SLCP01000150.1 GCA_007125735.1 Coriobacteriia bacterium
CCGATGGCGATGAGCGTGTCCATGTTGCCCATCCGGCGCTTGAGCGCGTGCCAGAAGCCGCGGTAGAACTGCGCGCCCGCGATGAACTGGACGGGGGTGGCGAGCACGAGACCGATGTACTTCATGACCATGTGCGGGTCCCACGCACCGCCCACGGTGTTCGCGAGCCACGCCGCCACGACCACGGGGATGACGTCCATGAACGGCGGCACCATGGTGAAGAGGAACGCCGGCACCGCCAGGCTCGCGCTGAATACGAGTAGGTTGCGCTGGCGCCGGGTGTGCCGCGCTTGCGCCTCCTTCTGGAGATCGCGTGCGCTCTCGCCCTCGACCTCCTCGGCCGGCGGCACCACGAGCGCGTCGTATCCCGCGTCCTTGATCGCGCCGATGAGCTCGTCGACGCTGACGCCTGCGGGGTCGTACTCGACCGTCGCGGTCTCGGCGGCCAGGTTGACGACCGCGCTCGACACCCCGGGCATCCTCGCCAGCGAACGCTCGATCACAGCCTGGCACGACGAGCACGTCATCCCGGTGATGCCGAGCTGTACGGTCGCGTGCGACCGCTGCGGTTCGCTGCCCGAGGGAGCGTCGCCACTCTCCGACCGCGAGAGCAGGGTCGCCTCGAACCCGGCTGACTTGACCGCCGCCGCGATCTCGTCCTCGCCGATGAGCGCCGGGTCGTAGATGACCGTCAGCTTCTCGGATGCAAGGTTGACGTTCGCCTCGGCGACGCCTTCACGCGTGCCGAGCACCTTCTCGATGACGGCAGCACACGACGCGCATGTCATGCCGGTCACGCTGTATATCGCCTCGGTCGTGCGCCTTCTCTCCGAGCCGGTTGCTTCCACCACGTGCCTCCTGTGTCGGCTGCGCCCATCGCTGGGACGCCCACGACTTCGCGGACTGTCCCTGACCGGACTCCTCTATTCAAACACGATAAGACGATGGTGGCCCGCCTCAGAATGCGGCCGCCATAGAGAGGGGCCGCCCGGAGGCGGCCCGTGCTCCCTGCTCGCCGATCGGATGCGATTCCGCATCCACCCGGCGTCTCTCGCACATCAGCTACCTGAGACCCAGCCTACGGAGGCCCGCTCCGAGGGCTGCGCTCGCCGCTGCGGCCAGCGAGAGGAGTCCAAGATCGGCGCCCGTGAAGGGCAGGAACGGCTCGGCCTCCTCCTTCTCGACTACCGGCTCTGCCTCGGTGAAGGGCAGGAACGGCTCTTCCTCCTCGGTCACCGGCGGCTCTTCCTCAGTCACTGGAGGCTCTTCCTCGTCTACCGGAGGCAGCTCCTCGCCGTTCGGGGGCTCCTCGCCATTGGGAGGTTCCTCGCCGTTCGGAGGCTCTTCCCCGTTCGGAGGCTCTTCCCCGTTAGGGGGCTCTTCCCCGTTAGGGGGCTCTTCGCCATTGGGAGGCTCCTCGCCGTTGGGAGGCTCCTCGCCGTTGGGCGGAGGCACCTGGTTGAGCGCCACGTGGCTCAGAACGAGAAGGTTAAACCCCTCGGAGTCGACCATTGCATACGCAGAGACGATGGTGTCGTGCGCGGGAGTGCCAACGTAGTAGTGCTGGACGGCCCCCACGCCTACCGGCCCACCGGTCGCAGTCTTGAGACCGGCAGATGCGAACGTCACGTAGATCGTGCCCGGCGGCGATCCGTGATCGAGGCCGTTAAGCACGAAGTGCCACACGACGGCGTCGGTCAGGCCGCCCGTGTCGCTTGAGGTGCCAAAGGTCTCGCTGTTAGCGCCGACATGCGGTCCATGCAAGTTCACCTGTGTGAGTGCCATCGCTGGCACATGGAGCATCAATACTACAGCTGCGGCGAGAGTGAGCAGGATCATCCCCCTCATCCGCTGACGTGCAGCCGCGCCCCGTACTACTGAGGTCTTCATGGCTGCTCGCCTCCTTCCAGAAACCTTCGCTCAGCTCCTCTTCCATCTACTGAGTACGTTCCCGTAATTTGCCAGTACTAACTATTAGGTTTATCTATTACGAAATGTGATGCCCATCACACTTCGTTAAGCACCAAGGCCAGGGAGTTGATGCAGTATCGCAAGCCGGTCGGCGGCGGGCCGTCGGTGAACTTGTGGCCGAGGTGACCGTCGCACCGCGCGCAGCGCACCTCGGTCCTCACCATCCCAAACGATTCGTCCCGCTCCTCCTCGACCGCCTCGGGCCGGATCGGACGGGTGAACGAGGGCCAACCGGACCCCGAGTGGAACTTGTCTGCCGAGGAGAACAGCTCGTTTCCGCACCCGGCGCACGCGTAGACCCCCTCGTCCTCGGTATCGACGTACACACCGCTGCCCGGCGGCTCGGTCCCCGCACGCCGCAATATGCGGAACTGCTCGGGTGTGAGCAGTGCGCGCCACTCGTCGTCGGTCTTGAAGACTTTCTCGGCCACGGGATCCTCCTCTATCTCGGCGCCACGAGCGAGCGCAATCGCTCCTCGCCACGCAGCGAGAGCCCGTATGTGCTGATCTCTGACTCGAGCGCAAGCGCCGAGCCGATGCCGTACACATACCCGTTGAGCCGCGCCGCTGCCGTCGATTCCCTGAGCGCGGCCGGGTCCGGATAGTACGCCTCCATCTCGCGGAGCAACGCGCGGTCCCGCTTGAGCGCGTACTTGTTGTGGTACTCCTCGGCCACGTAGAAGCGGTCGAGGAGGCGCACCTCCGTCGTCACGGGACGGCCGAGACGTGCGGTGATCGAATCGCGCGACGCGAGCGCGGCCTCGAGCTGCGGTTCATCGGCGGCGAGCACCATCGCCTTGTACTGCGTCGAGAACGCAGGTGAGGTTGGTGAGTGGCTCGCCCAGAACTCGTCGAGCAGCTCCTCGTAGGCGACGCGTGCG
>SLCP01000197.1 GCA_007125735.1 Coriobacteriia bacterium
ACGACCTCCTCGAGCTGGCTGTGGTCGGTCGTCGAGAGCGAGGTGAGCGAGACCTCGTCGTAACCGGTACAGGCGAGTCCCTCCATCACCTCGCGCACGACGTCGTCGGCCGAGCGCTCACGTACCGGGCGGTAGACCATGCCGGCCTGACAGAACCGGCAGCCGCGCGTGCACCCGCGCAGCACCTCGATGGCGACCCGGTCGTGCACAACGTCCATGTACGGCACCACACCGCAAAGCGGCGGGCGATGGGCGGCGAGATCGGCGACGGCGCGCTTGACGACCCGTGCGGGCGCCTCCTGCTGCGCGACCGCAGGCGTTCCCGGTGCTGTCTCGTAGAGCGAAGGGACGTACACGCCCGGGATCGCCGCAAGGCGTGCGAGCACCTCTCGGCGCGACGCCCCGCTCGCACGTGCAGCGACGTGAACGCGGACGATGTCAAGGACCGCGTCTTCTCCCTCGCCGATGAGCACGGCGTCGAAGAACGGGGCGATCGGCTCGGGGTTGTACGCGCACGGGCCTCCGCCCACCACGAGCGGGTGATCGTCGGTGCGGTGCTCGGCACGCAGGGGCACGTTGGCGAGATCGAGCAGTTCGAGCACGTTGGTGTAGGTGAGTTCGTAGGGCAGCGTGATGCCGAGGAGATCGAACTCGGCCACAGGCGTGAGCGATTCGAGCGAGAAGAGCGGGATGTCCTCTGCGCGCATCTCGGCGGCCATATCGGTCCACGGCACGTAGACGCGCTCTGCCGCGAACCCCTCCTCGGCGTTGAGGCGCTGGTACAAGATCGCGAGCGCCTGGTTCGCTTGGCCGATCTCGTAGGTGTCGGGATACGCGAGGGCGACCCGGTACTCAGCGGCGCGGTCTCTGACCGCTCCCCACTCGCTGTCGATGTAGCGGGCGGGCCGCTCGACCCGGGCGAGCACGCGCTCGAGCCGCTCCCACGTCACGGCCGATGACTCAGGAGGCACGAGCGTCCTTCAGGCGTTTGACGGCTGCATCCCGGGCCTCGACGGCCTTGTGCGCGACGCTCGAGAGGTCGGCGCCCTGCTCGAAGTAGGCGATGGCCGCCTTGCCCATCGCGATGGTCCCGCCGTAGCCGATCGCGCCTTTGACCGCCCACCCGAATCCGGGAACGACACCGAGGGCCTGACGGGCTACGGTTCTCAAGGCGAAACCGCCCCCTACGACGGCGAGCAACTCCTTGGCGCGCTCGGAACCGAGCGGCTGACCGTACGCGGCTGCGATCTGGAGCAACATCTTGGCTTGGTTCAGCGTCATCACCGGCATGTCCGCGCCAGGGATGAAGAGTACGGCGCCTACGAGGGCGTTCTGCGTGGCAGTGGCCTTGACGGCCTCCTCGGCCACGGCCGAGCGCATGAACGCGAAGTTGTGAGCGAGCGCAAGACGCTTGCCCGAGAGCCGCTCGACCAGCCACGACGCGAGTTCACGATCGACCGCGAGCTCGGCATCGAGAGCGGCGACCGTGTCGGCGTAAGGGTGCCCGACACGCTCCGCGACCTCGAGGTGGGTCTCCGCCACGCCGATCGCGACGGTATGGAGACCCTGCTCGCGGGCGTCGGCAAGCACCTCGGAAAGGCCCCCGGCGCCGCTGCCGACGAGGCCGACCACCGCGTCGGTCGATGCATGGAACCCGATCGACACGCCAGGCTCGGTGACCTCGATGCCGAGTTTCGCGCCGGCGGTCTGAGGCCTGAAGCGATCCCTCACGGCATCGATGAGCTCGTCAGGTGCGTCGGCCTCGATGACGATCGCTATGCGAAGCGGCTTCTCGCGCTCTTCTCGGATCTTCGTGCTCGACCGTACGATGTCTCGGACGTTGACGGGCAGAGCCACGGGTATCCCTCCTCGGCGGTCGGTCTCAGGCGGCCCGGCGTCTGGCCCATATCGACAAAAGCATACCCGTTCCGGCCAGATTGGTGATCATCGACGAGGACCCGAAGCTCAAGAACGGGAGCGGCAGGCCGGTGATCGGCAAGATTCCGATGGTCATACCGATGTTCTGCACGATGTGGAACGTCCACATCGTGATGAGGCCGACGGCGATGAGCGATTGGAGCAGATCGCGCGCGGAGGTCGCGATCTCGAGGGCGGTCACGAGGAACCCGAGGTATAGCAGGAGCAACACGACGGCTCCAACGAAGCCGAGCTCTTCGCCGAGCACCGAGAAGATGAAGTCCGTGTGACGCTCGGGCAAGAAGTTGAGGTTCGACTGCGTGCCCTGTCCGAGACCCTTGCCGGTCAGCCCGCCCGAACCGATGGCGATCATCGACTGGTTCAGGTTGTAGCCCGCCCCTTGCGTGTCGTGCTCGGGATTGAGGAAGACGAGCAATCGGTCGCGCTGGTACTCCCTGATGATGTCGAGTTGAATGACCGCGCCCAGCCCGACGATGGCGACGAGCCCCAGGATGAGGAAGAAGCGCGGCTTCATCCCTCCCACGAGCAGCATGCCAAGCGTGATGGCGATGAAAACGAGTCCGGTGCCGAGATCGGGCTGGAGCAGGATGAGCCCGAACGGCAGTGCGAGGTACGCGAGCACCTGCGCGACGTCCCTCCCCCGCTCGATCCGTCCCTTGAACTTCGAGATGACGATGGCCATGATCACGATCGTGAGGAGCTTCGCGGGCTCCGAGGGCTGGAACAGCGACACGCCGCCCACCTCGAGCCAGCGCGTAGCACCCGATACCTGCGAGCCGAGGCCCGGGATACGCGGCGAGATGACGAGTGCGGCGTTGAGTACGACGAGCGGACCGAGCCAGCCCTCTAGTTTTCGGTAGTCGATCGACCATGCGGCGACGAGTACGCCGAGACCGATCGCGATCCCGACCATCTGACGTGCGAACATCGCGGCGCCCGACCCGAACCCAGAGGTGGCCGAGTGAACCATCAGGGCGCCGTACGCGAGAAGTGCGATCACGATCAAGACGAGCGGGATGTTGGTCCACGTGCGGAACTTGTCGAGGCGAGTGGTCGTCACCGACGTATCACCGCGACCTGTCCTGGGCTTTCACGTGTTCGACTTGAAGGCCGAGCAACTGAGCGAGGATGGAGCGGGCCGCGGGAGCCGCCATCGCACCGCCATGCCCACCCTGCTCGAGAACGACCGCGACCGCATACCGGGGTTCCTCGGCCGGAGCGTACGCGGTGAACCACGCATAGTTGTCGCGACCGTAGACCTCTGCGGTACCGGTCTTGCCGGCCACGCTCGCACCGAACGACCGGAAGGCGCTCGCCCCGGTGCCCCTGGTAGTGACGGCGACGAGGGAGTCGTGGATCGCCCGCAGGTTCGCCTCAGACGCCCCGATCTCGTGCGCTACCTCGGGCTCGTACGTACGCACCGACTCGCCCTTGGCATCGAGCACCTCTTTGAGGATGTGCGGGCGCATGATGGTTCCGTCGTTTCCGAGCCCAGCGAACGCGGCAGCCATCTGGAGAGGCGTGGTGAGCATGTCGCCCTGACCGATCGAGATGTTGACCGTATCGCCGGGAAGCCACGTGCGGTACTCGGGGTAGTTGCGGTTGAAATCGGCTTTCCAGGCGGCGTCAGGCACCCTTCCTGCGACTTCGCCCGGCAGGTCGATGCCGAGCTTCGCGCCCAAGCCGAACTGGCGCGACCACGCTTGGAGCTCCTCGTTGCCGCGCCGATGCAGCTCGTGGCCGATCTCGTAGTACACGGTATCGCACGAGTGGGCCATGCCTCCCGTGAAGCCGATGGATCCGTGCCCCGTGCGCAACCAACACCGCTTGGGCCACTGCTCGCCCATCCCGGTCCACGTGCCGGAGCAGTAGTACGTGCTCCCGGTCGACGTGATGCCGTGCTCGAGACCAGCGAGCGCGGTGACGACCTTGAACGTGGAGGCCGGTGGGTAACCAGCCTGGATGGCGCGGTTGTTGAGCGGGTATTCGCTGTCCTTGGCGTTGAGACGGTCCCACTCGGCCTGGGAGATGCCCCCGGTGAACAGGGTCGGGTCGTACGTTGGTACGCTCGCCATAGCGAGCACCTCGCCGGTCGTCACATCGAGCGCGACCGCGGCACCCGCGCGGGCGTTGGGGAACTCGTCAGCGCGCGCGTCGGCGAGCGCATCGAGGAGCGCCTGCTCGGCCACGGCCTGGACACCGGCATCGAGCGTGAGCACGATATCGCGTCCGGCAACCGGCTCAGCCTCGTCGATGACCCTGCGAAGTGAGCCCATCGCATCGACCTCGACACGCTGATAGCCCTTGAGACCCTGCAGGACGGACTCGTATTGGCGCTCCGCCCCAGACCTGCCGACGATATCGCCGAACGCGTAATCGGACATCTCCGTCTCTTGCAGCTGGGCCTCGGGGATCTCCCCCGTGTACCCGAGCACGTGAGCCGCGAGCGTGCCATGCGGGTATTCGCGAACCGGGACAACCGAAACATCCACCCCGGGATAGTCGGTCTGGTGCTCGGCAAGGTAGGCGACCGTGCGCATCGGCACATCCACTGCGACGAGGCGCGGCTTGAGCGGTGCCTCCCTGACCGAGGTGACGCGTTCTACGACCTCGTTGTAGGGCATGTCGAGCACCACGGAAAGCCGGTACAGCAAGTCTTCGTCGTCCTTGGCGGCCGGCACTACCGTGACCCCGAGGGTCGAGCGATTCGTCACCAACGGCTCGCCATTGCGATCGAGGATCCGGCCGCGCGGCGCCTCTACCGCAACCTCACGTACCCGGTTGTTTTCCGCTGCAGCCGCGAACTCGTCGGCAGAGAGTACCTGCATACTCCACAGCCGGACGAACAACACGCCGAGCGCGACGAGGAGAACCCCGGCGAGCACGGCATAGCGGTGTCTCAATCGTTCCTGATACGTGGACATGGAGATCTCCCTGGAGCCCCCGGAAGGCGACGACGGCCGGTGGTGGCACTCGTCTACGACAGGCGCCGGAACATGGTCACCGAGCGCTCTTCACGCAAGAACCGGGCCAGCCATGGGTAGATGAAGACGGCAACACCTACATTATACAGGGCGCTTGGGACCACGACTGTGAAGAAGGCACGGAGACTCATCGAAGCCTCGCCGAGGAACGCGAGCGCCGAGCTGTACGCCGTCCCGGCTGCCAGTCCCGCAAGGAAGAGGACGACGAGCGGTACCGACCAGCCTTCCGCAAACGTGTTCTCCTTGAGCGAGCCCGCAAGATAGGCAGCCAGACAGAAGACGAGCGCGCCGGGACCGATCGGAGCGGTGCCCACGAGGTCGAAGAGGAATCCTCCTGCGAAACCGGCCCCCATCCCGACCCGGGGACCCTGGACGAGCCCGAGTGTGACGACCACGATGAACAGGAAGTCAGGGGTCACGCCTGCTATCTGGATGTAGGGCGCGAGCCCTGCATGCAGGAGCAGTGCAACGAGAAGCGCTCCGGCTGCCGTCAGTACGCGATTCACTCTCCCCCTCCTTCCTCGACCTCGCCCACGACGCCGAGCAGGACGAGCACCTCTTCGACCGACGCCAAGTCGACGTTGGAACGGACTCGTATCGCGGGGTGAAGATCGGCCTCGGCCTGCTGTACCTCGGCCACCTCCCCGATGAACAGACCCCGTGGATAGATGCCGCCGAGCCCGGAGCTCAAAACGGCATCACCGACCGTCACCGTCGCCTCGCGACTCACGAACTCCATCGTGAGCCCGCCGTCGATCGATCCGGTCACAACCCCCTCGGCCCTGCTCGACTGAAGCATCGCCGCAACGCCACTCTGCTGGTCGGTGATGAGCCTGACGCGGCTCGATCGCTCCGCCGTCTCGATCACCTTGCCGAGCAACCCGTGCGAGGTGAGCACCGGCATGTCCGGCTCGACACCATCGACGCTGCCGCGATCGATCGTGACTACGGCTTCCCACATGTTCGCCGGGCGAGCGATGATGCGTGCGCCCAGCGCGTCGAACTCGCGCGCCTCCACGAACCCGACGAGGTCGCGGAGGCGTTCGTTCTCGAGCCTCGCTTCCTCGAGTTCGACGATGCGCTGCCGCAACGTCGCGTTCTGCTCTTGGAGCGCCTCGAGTTCGGCACGCGATACGGTCGCCCCGGAGAACCAGGCGCCGACCGCTCTGAGCGGTGAGGTGAGGACGGCACCGGTCCGGCCCACGGGGGCCGTCACGCCGTGGACGACGCCACGCACCTGCCGCAGCGGGCCGGATTCGCCTTCGCGGTAGTAGACGGTGGTGAGCAGGAAGGCTGCGACCACGAGTGCCACGAGCACCCAGCCGCCCCGTGATTTCTCGCGCTGAGAGAACCTCATCATGTGTTCCTAGCGTGAACCGGTGAGGACCTTCTTGAGCGCGTCGATCTCCTCGAGGGCCTGGGCAGAGCCGTCGACGACGTTCGTCAAGGCGTTCTCAGACACATGCACGGGCATGCCGGTCTCGTGTTTGATCCGCTCGTCGAGACCTTTGAGCAACGCGCCGCCCCCGGTGAGCACGATGCCGTACTCCATGAGGTCGCTCGCCAGTTCCGGCGGCGTCTGCTCGAGGGTCCCCTTCACGGCCGCCACGATCGCGGCGATGGGCTCCTCGAGGGCCTCGCGAATCTCCTCGGACTCCATCGTCACGGTGCGAGGCAGTCCGGTCAGAAGGTCCCTGCCGCGGATCTCCACGTCGATCTCCTCGAGCAACGGCCACGCGCTCCCGATCTCGAACTTGATCTCCTCGGCGGTCCTCTCGCCGATGAGTACGTTGTACGCGCGCTTGACGTGGCCGATGATCGCCTCGTCGAACTCGTCGCCGGCGATCCTGATCGACTGCGCTACGACGATGCCGCCAAGCGAGATGACCGCCACCTCGGTGGTACCGCCGCCGATGTCGACGACCATATTGCCGGTAGGCTCCTGGATCGGCAGGCCCGAACCGATCGCCGCGGCCATCGGCTCCTCGATGAGGTACGCCTGCCTGGCGCCCGCCTGCATCGTGGCTTCGAAGACGGCACGCTTCTCGACCTCGGTGACGCCGCTCGGAACGCACACCACCACGCGGGGCTTGGGCTGCCACGGGTAGCGCTTCACGCGCGTCTTGCTGATGAAGTAGCGCAGCATCGACTCGGTGACCTCGAAGTCCGCGATGACCCCGTCCTTGAGCGGACGGATCGCGACGATGCTGCCGGGGGTGCGGCCGAGCATGCGCTTGGCCTCGATCCCGACGGCAAGCACCCGCTTCGTGTCTTTCTCGACCGCGACGACCGAGGGCTCGATGAGTACGATGCCTCTGCCGCGCACGGATACGAGCGTGTTAGCTGTCCCGAGGTCGACGGCCATATCGCCGCCCCACGAGTTGAAGAACATGTCGATGAGCGACACGGTCGCTGCGGCTCCCTTCGCACGCGAACTCCCTGCTCCCGGACCGGAAGAGTGTAGCACAGCGACGATGCGCGGATAGGTTTCGGGACGGTGACGGATGCAGGAGCGCTCACATGAGCCCGAGGTCGCGCAGGGACGCGTGTTCTCCCCCGTCGCCGATGATGACGTGGTCGAGCACTTCGATGCCGAGGACGTCGCCCGCGCGCACGAGGCGCCTCGTGAGTTGGATGTCCGCACCCGATGGCGTGGGATCGCCGCTCGGGTGGTTGTGAACCACCACCACGGATGCCGCCGAACAGCGTACCGCCTCTTTGAACAGCTCCCGCGGGTGCACGATCGAGGCGTTCAGGCTGCCGACCGAGATCTCGACCATGCGAACGAGCCGGTTCTTCGTGTTCAGCGCGAGCGACCAGAAGTGCTCGCGCTCCGCACCGCGCAGCTGTGGCCAGCAGAGTGCCACGACGTCTTCGGGCGTCTGGATGCTGCGCTGGCTGCCCCCTCGCCACACGGCGGCTCGCCGGCTCATCTCGAGGCACGCAAGCACGCGCGCTGCTCCCGCCGGGCCGACACCGGGAACCGCGGTCAGATCCTCGGCGCTCGCTCTCCATAGCGCGTCCGGCACGGGATACGCCTCGAGTAGCCGGCGGCCGCGCTCCTCCCCCTCCTCACCCATCAGCACTGAGAGCAACGCAGCGTCGGACACCGACTCCAGATGTCCGGACAAGATCATCGTTCGCGGGGTGCGAGAGCTCCCCATCAGGCGTGGCGCCATCGGCGCCCACCTCCTTACCTGCCAGCAGCCGACAAGACCGGTCGGGGCGTGCGGGAGATCAGGAGACGGGCGAGATACCCGATCGCGAGCCCTGAAGGAAGGCTCAACGCAAGGGAGAGCGGAGCAAGGGAGAGCGGAGCGGCGGTCCCTACGAGCAGCGCGGCGACGACGAGCTGCGCGAGACAGTGTGCGGCCGAACCGGCGACCGCCCAGCCGAGTACCGAAAAGGTCGGCCCGAAGCGCTGCAACACCACCATCACTGCGAGCGATGCGACCGCCCCCGCGACAGACATCGCGAACACCGGTCCAGCAAGAGTGCCGCTCGCAAGCGCGACGACGAACACCCGACCGAGGGACACGGCGGCGGCCCGGGCGGGGCCGAGGTGGACGAGTGCGACGATCACGGCGATGTTCGCAAGTCCAAGCTTGAGCCCGGGCACTGGAAGGGGTGGCCACAGCACCGCCTCGGCATAGCCGATGACCGAAGCGACGCAGATCAGCAGGGCCGTGTGCACGAGCGCCGACGCGTCAGCGTGAGCGCGCATCGAGGCCACCACCCTCCGAGCCGCGCACCGAAACCGCGACTCCGTTGGGAGCGCACACGACCGGGCGTCCCGGTGCGGCGGTGCCGGAGCGGACGCACACGCTGTCCGGGCACTCGGCGTGCGCGACCCACACGCGGCCGTCACCGACCCGGACCGTGACGACACCCTCGCGCCCTTCTACGGCGTACGTCGACGGCGTGTCGAGTGACACCGTGGTCGAACCCGCAGGCGCGGTGATGACGGCGGACTCCTGCGGCGCGACAGAAGCGAGGAGCGTGGCGGGCACACTAGCGAGCGCGAGTACCGCCACGAGCACGACGATCCCACGATCTCCCCGTGTCACGAGCGATCACCGCCCTGAGCCGCGCGGCGCTCGGCAGGCTCGAACTCGGGCGCCCGCGCACCCGCACCGTCGAGTTCGCTTGCCGGCTCAGCCACGGCCCTTCCGTGCAGATCGATGCATTGTTGCGGGCAGACGGCGACACACGCCCCGCAACCCGTACACCGT
Source organism: Coriobacteriia bacterium (assembly GCA_007125735.1). Taxonomy (GTDB): domain Bacteria; phylum Actinomycetota; class Coriobacteriia; order Anaerosomatales; family SLCP01; genus SLCP01. The sequence goes on from SLCP01000197.1 coordinate 9,155, forward strand.
TCGTAGTCGACGACAGCGAGCAGATCGACGACGTGGATGGCGTCGGACGGGCACGCCTTCTCGCACTTCTTGCAAGCGATGCAACACATGGAGCAGTACGCCTTGCGCATCTTGGGACGGTCGTGCGAGTTGCAGCGGACCGCGATCGGAGCATCTTCCGGCACCATCTCGAGCAGCCCGATCCGCCCTCGGGGGCACGCCTTAACGCACGCTTCGCACCCCGTGCACCGGTCGAGGTCGATCACGGGCAACCCTCGTGCATCGAGCAAGATGGCGTCGAACGGGCATGCCGCGAGGCAATCCCCGTACCCGAAACAGCCTGCCGGGCATTCGAGATCGCCTCCTGCGAGGCGGGAGACGGCCGCGCACGACAGGATCCCGCTGTACTCGTAGCGCCGTTTCGCAACCGCACCGCCACCGCAGTGCCTGAGCGAGACGATCGCCGCGACCTCGCACTTCTCGACTCCGAGCGCCTCGGCTACCGCGTCTGCCACCACTTGGCCCCCCGCGGTACACGCTGTGACCGGTATCGTCCCTTCGACGAGCGCCTCGGCGGCCGAGAAGCAGGAAGGATTGCCGCACGCGCCACAATTCGCCCCCGGAAGCACACTCAAGACCCGCTCGATGCGAGGGTCGGTCTCTACGTGAAATCGCCGCGACGCAGCGGCGAGCAGCACCGAGGCGATCAAGCCGATCGCACCGAGCGCGAGTGCCGCTTTGACGATGAGCAGGAGGTCCACTACACAGCCCTTCTCACAGCCCGAACAACCCGCCGAGTCCCACGTACCCGAAGGACAGGAGCCCCGCCGTTATGAACGCCATAGGGGTGCCCTTCATCGCCTCCGGCACCGGCGCCACTTCGAGCCGCTCGCGGAGCGCTGCGAAGCTGATAAGCGCGATACCGAACCCGATGGCCACACCGAGCGTGTAGACGAGTGCCTCGCCGAACCCGAAGGTGTACTCCACGCCCATCGTGAAGAACCCGGGACGGACCGACTCCGTCGCCGTCGCGAGTACGGCGCAGTTCGTGGTGATGAGCGGCAGGAAGATGCCGAGCGACCGGTAGAGCGCCGGACTCATCTTGCGCAGGTACATCTCGACGAACTGAACGAGTGCCGCGATGACGAGGATGAACGCGGGGATATAGAGGAACTCTCCCACCCCGAGAGGCTCGAGCAGGACGTTCCAGAACACCCAGGTTGCGGTCGTGGCAAGCGTCATTACGAACACAACGGCTCCAGCCATCCCCACGCTCGTCTCCATAGCGCCCGAGACACCGAAGAACGGGCAGATGCCGATGAAGCGGGTGAGCAGGATGTTGTTCACGAGTGCGCCGCCCACGAGCAAGAGCGCGAAATGCTGAAGCGTCTCCACCGCTAGCGCCCCCCTTCCTCGATCGTGCAATGCGCCGAGGTCTCGACCGTGCGACCCGCGGTCCGACGGTTGTACCAGCCGGTGAGTGCGACGATGAAGCCGAACACGATGAACGCTCCCGGGAACAGCACGAGGATGCCCGGTGCCGGGTAGCCTGCGGGCAAGCTCAGGAGTCGAGCACCGAGGAATACGATCTCACCGCTACCGAACAGCTCCCGTATGAACGCGAGCCCCACGATGACGATCGTGAACCCGGTCCCCATCCCGAGTCCGTCTGCGATGGCGAGCCTGACCGGCTTGTGATACGAGAACGCCTCGGCCCGCCCGAGGATCATGCAGTTCACGACGATGAGCGGGATCCACACGCCGAGGAAGTCGTAGACGTCAGGAAGGAACGCCTTCATCGTCAGGTCGACGATGGTCACGAACGACGCGATGATCACGATGAACACCGGGATACGCACCTTCTCAGGCACGAGATGCCGGATGGACGAAACGATCACGCTCGACATACCGAGCACGAAGATGACGGCCAGGCCCATGAAGAACGCGCCTTCGACCTTGGTCGAGACCGCAAGGACCGCGCACAAGCCGATCATGAGCACCGTAAGCGGATTGTCGAGCGCAAGCCCGCGCTTGTAGACCGCTACCCACTCCCTCACGACTCATCCACCTCCCCCGTCTCGGCCGCAAGCACGTCCGCGTACACCCGTCCCGCCGCGACGACCCCTTCGCGCACCGCGACCGACGACTTCGTGGCGCCCGCGATCGCGTCGAACTCGCGGGCCGCCGCGGTGATGTCGGACCCGTCCCACCCGGCGAACTGGTCGATCCATCCCTCCTCGGTCGCGATCTTCGTCCCGAGGCCCGGCGTCTCCCTCATTGCGATGATACTGACACCCGAGACTTTCCCACCTCTATCCAATCCCACAACCAGCTGGATAGGGCCTGCGTATCCACGTGGGGCGGATCGCACTCCCCAGCCGATCAGGGCGCCATCGGCCCCACGCACGCGGTACACCGCGTCGACCGTCGTATCGCCGGCGGCCTCGCGTGCGTCCTCGAGCACGTCGGGTACGAGCTCGAACTCGTCTCCTGCCGGAAGCACGGTCCGCAGCGCGCGTTCCTCGGCAGCGCGCTCCTGCGCGAGGATCCGGTCGCGCGTGACCTCGTAGGTAAGCGTGAGCGAGGTGGCCGCGACCGCACACGTCACGAGCACGGCGGTCACCATGTTCAGGGGTGTCGACTCCGCCCTACGCATCGCCCCGCCCCCATCCGTACGTTCGCGGCTTGAGCCAGCGGTCGATGAGCGGCACGAGGCCGTTCATGAACAGGATGGCGAACGTCGTCGACTCCGGCATCGGCCCGTAGAATCGGCCGACGGCGTTGAAGAGGCCGCACCCGCACCCGAACAACAGACGGCCGAGTGGGGTCATCGGCGAGGTGACGTAGTCGGTCGCCATGTAGAACGCCCCGAGCATAAGCCCGCCCGCAAGTACGTTGAACACCGGATCGGACCCGAACGCCCACGACAGGAGCGCGACCGTGCCGATGTAGCCAGCGGGGATGCGCCAGTCGATGATGCCCTTCACGATGAGCAACACGCCGCCCGCCACGAGCAGCGCGGCCGACACCTCCCCGAGGCAGCCCTCGAGGTTGCGGAAGAGCAGCGGGGCGTAGTACTCCGTCAGGTCGACGCCGTACGCGCCGTCCGCCGCCCGGTCCGCCGCGGCGATCGCAAGCCTCGTCGCCCCGGTGATCGCGTCGAGGTCGCCGTTGCCGGGAACGTCGAGCGCGTTGAACCATCCCCCCGGGTGGGGCTGGACGGCGGAGAGCACCCCGATCCAGGAGATCGAGATGAACGCACGCCCGACGAGCGCGGGGTTGAAGAGATTCCAGCCGAGCCCCCCGAAGAGCATCTTCGCGAGCGCGATCGCCACGATCCCACCGGCGACCGCCATCCAGAGCGGGGTCCGCGGGGGCAGCGCGAGCGCGAGCAAGAGACCGGTCACGAGCGCACTTCCGTCGTAGATCGTCTGGGGACGGCGCGCGATACGGTTCCACAGCCACTCGGTGCCGACCGTCGAGCCGATGCACGCTGCGAGCAGCCACGCAGCTATCGATCCCATGTTCCATACGGCCCATGCGGTCGCCGGAAGCAGCGCGACGACCACCCAGAGCATGATGCTCCGGCAACTGCGCTTCGACGCGATGTGGGGAGCCGCGGAGACGCGCGGCAGCCGCGTTGCCGGCGTGTCGCTCACGTCTTCGCGCCCCTCTCCATCAGCACGTGCTTCGCCCGACGGATGAGCTGCACCAGCGGGCGGTTCGTGGGGCAGACATAGCTGCAACAGCCACACTCGATGCAGTCCATCGCGTGGTAGCGCTCGGTCACATCCCAGTCGCGGCGATTCGCATAGATACCGATCGCGTACGGCTCGAGCCACATCGGACACGCCCCGACACACCGGGCACACCGTATGCAGGGCTGGTCGCCGAGGACCGCGGGCGCGGTCTCTCCCGGAGCGAACACGACGATGCCACCGGTGGCCTTCACGACGGGGACGTCGAGTCCCGCGAGCGGCATCCCCGTCATCGGCCCGCCCGCGATCACCCGGTCGACGTCACCGACCGTCCCGCCTGCCGCCGCCAACACGTCCGACACGAGCGTCCCGATCGGCACGAGATAGTTCCCGGGATGCGCTACATGGCCGGTGACCGTGACGACGCGCTCCATGAGCGGGCGTCGGTCCTCCACGGCGTCAGCGATAGCGGCCGCCGTCGAGACGTTGTGCACGAGCACCCCCACGGCCGCAGGCAACGCGCCGTGCGGCACCTCGCGGCCCAGGACGGACCTGATGAGCTGCTTCTCCGCACCTTGCGGATACCGGGCAGGCAAGACGAGGACCTCTGCGGATTCTCCGGCAGCGGAGCGCATCGTGTCCACCGCGTCGTACTTGTCGGCCTCGATGCCGATCACGACGCGCGTCGCGCCCACCGCCTGGGCGATGATCCGCCCACCTGCGACGACCCTCCCCGACCGTTCGAGCATCGTGCGATGGTCGCACGTTAGATATGGCTCGCACTCGCACCCGTTGAGGATGACCGTCGATATCGGCATGTCCTGCGGCGGCGTGAGCTTCACTGCCGAGGGGAACGCCGCGCCCCCGAGCCCGACGATACCCGCCGCACGCACGGTGCGGACGACATCGGCGCCCTCGAGAGGTACGAAACGGTCCCAGTCCTGCTTCGCCTCGGGAGCGATCTCTATGGCCTTGACCCGCGCGCCGGTGATGGTCAGCGTCTCGACGAGCGCCGTGACGGTCCCGTCGACCGGGGTATGCACCGGGGCGCTGACCATCGCCTCGGCTCGTCCGACCAACTGGCCGCGCCGGACGACTTCTCCCGTCTCGACGACGGGGACACACGGGGCGCCGAGGTGCTGGACCATCGGCAACACGACGCGTTCGGGCACGCCGATGCGCGCCGTCGAACCCCCTCGTGTCTTGTTCTTGTGATCAGGCGGGTGGATACCGCCTCGGAACCGGCGAGGAGACACCAGGCGTGCCCTCCAGGTCAGATGGCGTACCGCACTTACGTATGGGTTCTAGAAGCAGGGTCGGATTCCTGTAGCCCACACGCCGCTCAGTGCACCGAACACGAAAGGCAGGGATCGTACGCACGCACGAGACGCTCGATCGCCATGAGGAACTCTTCTTGCGGAAGGTGGGCCACGGTCGGCGCGAATCGCCTCATGTCCGCCTCGAGGTTCGCAAGGTTCTGCGCGGTCGGGGTGATGATGTCGGCACCACGCACGATGCCCTCGTCGTCGATCTCGTAGCTGTGGTAGAGCGTGCCTCTCGGCGCTTCGGTGGCGCCAGCCCCACGACCTGCAACGACTCGCAGCGGTTCCGCTTCTGCCGATCCGCCCCCGCGAAGGAGTCGCTCGATGTAGCCCCGGCACCGCTCGGCCGCGTCGACCAACTCGATCGCCTGGCAGACGTTGTTGAGGAACGTGTTGCGAGACGGCGACACCAGGCCCGCGCTGTCGAAAGCGGTCCGTGCCCTCGGCGTGAGCAGGTCTGACGAGAGGTTCACTCTCGGCAGCGCCCCGACCATGAAGGTCCGGCCTCCGACCGTGGAATGCTTGGCGTTGCTGTGCCCCACGACGGTCTCCTCGATGACCGAGCGGTATTCAGACACCGGGCGCCTCCACCCAGCGTCGAGCGCCGCGATGTCCCCGTCGTAGATGCCGTAGTCCGTGTCGTCACGGAGCGCGAGCATCTCGCCCGCGGTCTCGTATTCGTACTCGGTGAACGCCGCGAACAGCTCGGTCGTCGCGACGGCGTCCTCGATGATGTCGCCGAGGGCGATGGCGAACGCCTCGAGCGCGGAAGCGGGCGGCTCGCTCGTGAAACCGCCGATGACCGCTGTCACCGGGTGGACCGGCCTGCCGCCCACGAGCGTCGTCAGGTCGTTACCGAACTTCTTAATGCGCAGCGCGCGCTCGACGACCTCGGGATGCGTCTCGGCCAACGGGAAGACGCTCGGCAGGTTCACATAGTCCGGGGCGGCGAAGAGGTAGAGGTGAGTGGCGTGGTTCTGAAGGTAAGATCCGTAGACGAGCAGCTTGCGCAGGAGCACCGTGCGCTCGCTCACCTCCACGCCGAGCGCGGCCTCGAGCGCTTTGATCGCGGTGACCGCGTGGTTGGGCGAGCAGATGCCGCATATCCTGCTCGTGACGAGCGGCACCTCGTCGATGCGCCTGCCCGCGACCATCGACTCGAAGAAGCGGGCGGGCTCTACCACGTCCATACCGATGGAGCGGACCTTGCCCTCGTCCACCTTGACCGTGATCGTCCCGTGGCCCTCGATCCGTGCGACGTGCTCGACCGTCAGCGTGGTACTCATCGGGGTGACCCCTCTTCCTCGAAGGCGTTGTACAGCGAGATCCTGCGTTCGAGCTCGGCGCGGGACACGCCGCGCTCCTCGAGCAACTCGACAAGGGATTCGATGTTGGCCTCCGGCGACAGGCCTCGGCACCCCGTGCACGGCCTACCGAGGCACACGCAACGCGCCCCGCACCCGCTCCGCGTGACCGGCCCGAGGCAGACCTCGCTGCGGTCGTAGAAACACACGTTCTCCTTCATCTTGCACGCCGCACACAGAGGCTCGTCGGAGATGCGGTCGGCCAGGCCGAGGAGCGCGCGCGAGAGCACGCGCACGAACTCGTCGGTGTCGATCGGACATCCGGGCACCCGGTAGTCCACATCGATGACGGCGTGCACCGGCATCGGCGAGATGCGCCCGCACGCGACCGCTGCCCCGTCCTCGCCGTACACGCACCCGTACCGTGCCTCGAGATCTCCTCGGCTCGCCAGCGCGGGAATGCCTCCCGTGACCGCACACGAGCCGATCGCGATGACGGCCGCGGCGGTCTGACGCACGTGCTCCAACACCCGCAGGTGCTCTTCGGTGGTCACCGCACCTTCGACGATGGCGACGTCGTACTCCTCGGGCATGTGTCCCGAAGACGCGAGCTGCCAGTACACGAGATCGATCACGCCGAGCACGTCGAGCAGGTGGTCCTCGATGTTGGTCATCTGCACCTGGCACCCGAAATCGCTCGCCAGGCCGACGACCACGACGCGCGGCGCCATCTAGATCGCCTCCCGGAGGTTCATGGCTTCCCAGTAGTTGAAGACCGGGCCGTCGATGCAGGCGTACTGGTGTCCGACACCGCAGTGGCCGCACTTCCCGATGCCACACTTCATGCGTCGCTCGAAGCTCACGTAGATGCGGTCGACGTTGACGTCCTTCTTGCGCATCTCGTCGATGACGAAGCGGTACATGACCGGCGGGCCGCAGATCGCGCCGTAGGTCACCGCGGGGTCGACGTCCACCATGTCGAAGAGTTTCGTGACGCGCCCTACCTCGAACTTCCACGTGTCGTCGGGCTCGTCGACCGTCATCACGAGGTCGAAGTCCTCCCGGTGCTTCCACATCTCGAACTGCTGGCGGAAGAGGATCTCCGACGGGTTCTTCGCGCCGTAGAGGATGGTTACCTTGCCGAACTCGTGCCGGTCGTCGTGGATGTGGTTGATGAGGCTCTTGAGAGGCGCTATCCCGAGCCCGCCCGCCACGAGCAGCACGTCGTGCCCGCGCATCTCGTCGAACGGGAACCCTCTCCCGAACGGGCCGCGGATGCCGATGATGTCGCCACACTGCTTCTTGTGGAGCGCACGGGTGACGTCACCGGTCGCCCGCACGCACAGCTCGACGAATCCCTGTTTGCTCGGAGCCGAGGAGATCGATATCGGCGCCTCGCCGACCCCGAATATCGACACCTCGACGAACTGCCCGGAGTGGAAGTCGAACGCCTCGCGGACGCGGTCGTCGATGAGGCGGATCTCGAGAAGCTTCTCCTTCTCGGTCAGATCGATGATCGAGGTGATGCGCGCCGGCCACGGGCGGTACGGGTTGTGCGCGAGATCTCGGTACGCCTGCGACGCGCTCATCGGTCCCCCTCCCGCTCGACAAGAGCCTTCACCACGTCGCGCGGGGTGATGTCCGCCAGACACGCTCGCGCGCACCTGCCACACCCGACACAGAGCACGCGCTCGAACTTCGAGAGGTATCCCCACTGCTTGTGGTAGTAGCGATACTTGACCCGGGACGCACGCGAGTCGCGGAAGTTCTCGCCGTGAGCGACCTCTGCGAACTCGCTGAACTGGCACGAGTCCCACAAGCGGGTGCGCACACCCGTTCGCTGGTCGGGAGCGAGGTCGTCGCGGACGTCGAAACAGTAGCAGGTAGGACACACCATCGAGCACGCACCGCACGACAGGCACCTGTCTCCGAGCTCGTCCCAGAGCGGATCGTCGAACTTGGCGTCGAGGAGCACCGGGAGCTGATCGGTATCGAGCCGCTCGGGAAACGCGCGCTTGAAGTCGCGTGTGCGCTCCTGGAAGCGCACCGTGTCGTCGTTGGTCGCATCGCGGGTCTCGACGCTGCGGTCGAGGAGTTCGGCGCCTTTGGCGGAGCGGACGGAGACGTAGTAGCTGTCGCCGATATCCGTCAGGAAGATGTCGAAGCCCCAGTGGACCTCATCGGCGTTCCACGCGTTGCAGAAGCAGCTGTCCGAGGGCTCGCACGACAAGCCGATGAGCAACGTCGAGTCCCGGCGCGCCTTGTAGTACGGGTCCTCGTATTCGCCGAGGAAGACGTTGTCCATGAGATGTAATGCGTTGATGTCGCAGGGATGCAACCCGATGACCACACGCGGTCCGGCGAAGACGTCGTCGTCGAGCACCTCGTTGTCGGCGACGCGGAAGCGCATCATCTGGTCCTCGGGCGGGAAGAACAGCTTCTTGGGCGGCAGGATGGTCGTGTCGTAGTCGAGCCTCAACTCGTCTGCGCTGTCGATCGTCGCGAAAGCGAAACTGTCGCCCTTCGCGACCGGACCGATCACCTCGTGTTCCGTCGCCAACCCTGCGACCAAGTCGCCGATCCTGTCCTTCTCCATGATCCTGAAGAACATGTGCTACCCCTTACTGCCGGCACGGCGCTCGGGTTCCGGCGCCAGACACGCCGGTCGTACGGAGCGGGCCGGTGCTCCTACGCACCGGCCCGCTGTCATGCTATTCACCGAAGAAGATGTCTATCTCCCGTTTCGCCGACTCCGGCGAATCCGAGCCGTGGACTATGTTCGCCTCCAGGGTCAGCCCAAAGTCACCGCGGATCGTACCGGGTGCCGCGTCACGCGGATTCGTTGCGCCCATGAGCTTCCGGCAGACGAGCACCGCCTCGGGGCCCGAGAGCACCATCTTCACGACCGGCCCGGACGTGATGTAGGCGATAAGGCTCTCGTAGAACGGCTTGCCCACGTGCTCGGCGTAGTTCGCCTCGGCCTGCTCGCGGGTGACCACGCCGAGCTCGAGACGGTCGATACAGAGGCCTGTGGCCTCGAAGCGCGAGATGATCGGTGCTATCAGCCCGCGCGCTACGGCGTCCGGCTTGATCATGATGAATGTGCTCTGCTCCACGTGTATCCCTTCGATCGGTCAGGACTCACTTCCAGTAACACTTCCGAAGTATGGGCTACGAACCCCCGCCCGTCGACCTCCAGTCATTGTCGACGCCTGTCACTTTCCACCCCACCCCTTCGCGGGCGAGCGTGATCTCGTACTGCAGCGGCGCCCCGCTCTCCGGCGTGACGGTCACCGCGACGCGCGACGTGCGGGGCGACCGCTCGATCTCGTTGATGACGAACTCTTGCATCGGCGGGAGTTTGGCCATCTCCCGATCGACGTCCGACGTCGGCACGGCGACCCAGTAACGCGCAACGGGCTGGCCTTCGGCACGTGCGGTGAGCAGACCCTCGACCGTCATGCGCTGTGTCGGGTAGCCGATACCTGCGGCGAACGCGCCGGCGAACCCTCCGACGAGCACGACCAGCGCGAGAACGACGCCGCCGACGAGCACCCACGGATTGCGCTCGGACCGCCGCGCAGAACGCTCGGCACGACGTGCTTCGCGATCGCGCTCCTTCATCTCCTCCTCGGTCATGCTGAAGAACGCAGAGACCTCTTCTTGGCTGGGAGGCACGACGCCCCCGGTGCCCACTGCTGCGAATTCGCCCGTGTCGCCGACATCGCCCGGGCTCACGATCGGCTCCTCGATGACCGGGGGCATCTCCCCGGTGCTCCAGCCGTCGATCGTCTCGCGTCGCCCGGGAGCCAGTGCACGCTCGCTGTCCGCGAGCGCCTGTGCGGCGGCTTCGGACAGCGTGTGCCCGTGCAAGCCGACGGCCTTCTCGAAGGCCTTCTTGGCCTCCTCATAGCGGGCCAACGCATGGTAGGCCATGCCGAGGTTCGCGAGTGCCTTTCCTCGGCCGGTGTAAGAGTCGAATCCGAGCGCCGCACGGTATGCCTCGATGGCATCCCCTGGTCGCCTCATCGCCATGAAGCAGAGGCCGAGGTTGTTGAGCGCCTTACCGGGATCGGGATTCTCCGAATCGAGCGCGGCTTGACGGTACGCGAGGGCAGCCTGCTCGATGTCGCCCATCTCGCAGAGTGCGCCCGCCTTGCCCTGCAGGGCACGGTGTGCGCCCGTGTAGTCTTCATCGTCGATGGCAGCCTCGTACGCCGCGACCGCCTCCGCATACTCTCCGAGCGCGGCATACGCCATGCCGAGGTTGACTTGGACCGCCGCGCGCTTGTCGTAACTCTGATCGGCGATAGCGTGCCGATAGACCGTGATGGCGTCGGCGTACCGGCGCAACCTGACGAGCGCGTTTCCAGCCATGTGGAACGCGGCCCCGCTGCCCTCATCGTGGTCCGCCGCGGCGATGAACGACTTGACGGCACCACGGTAGTCTTTGGCGGCGTATGCCTGTTTGCCTTCTTGGAAGCGGGCCTCATCCACGGCGCGGCACCCTACTCGCCGCGCTCGATACGCACGCTCTCCATGACGTCGCCCACCGAGATCGAGTGCACGACGTCGAGGCCGTCAGTCACCTGGCCGAAGACCGTGTACTGGCCATCAAGGAACGGTTGCGGGCCGAGGCAGATGTAGAACTGCGAGCCCGCCGAGTTCGGGTCGTTGGAGCGAGCCATCGCCACGGTGCCGTCGAGGTGCTGCCGATCGTTGAACTCGGCAGCCAGACTGTAGCCGGGGCCACCGGTGCCCACCATGGGATCGTCGGTCTTGGAAAGCGGATCGCCTCCCTGGATGACGAAGCCGGGCTCGACACGGTGGAACTTCGTGCCGTCGTAGAAGCCCTCATCTGCGCGCTCGATGAACGCCGCTACGTGGTTGGGCGCATCCTCGAAGTAGAACTCGAACGTTATGACACCCTTGGGCGTCGTGATGACTACGACCTCGTCACCGGTGGGCTCGTACTCTGGCGTGTACAAAGCTTCCTCCTCTGGCATGGGCGGAACGGGCTGACTGTCGGGATCCGGCTCGGCCGGCGTGGTGGGCGGGGGAACGGAGGGCTGGGCATCCGAGCAACCCGCGACGAGCATCACTGCGGACAGCAGGGTGACGGACACGATGAGTGAGAGAGCCATGGTTCGTGAGATACGCATCGTTCGTGACGTCCTTCCGGTGCGGTTTCGGACACGGTGCCGGGACGGCCCGGACACGGTTTCTCATTCTATCAGGGTGGCCGAGAACCGAGAAAGGAGTATGCTGTCTGAACGGGATGCGCCCGTGCGCACCACGCACGGTGACGGCACCAGGGTTCTCGTTCCGCGACGCGATCGATCAAGGAGGAGATGCACTTGGGAGCGCCTACCACCGAAAAGGTTCGCAACGTCGTGCTCGTAGGGCACGGCGGAGCGGGCAAGACGTCTTTGGCTGAGGCCGTGCTTCACGTGGCCGGAGCCACGAGCCGTCTCGGCAGCGTCGACGAGGGACATTCGAACCTCGATTACGACGCCGAGGAGATCAAGCGCAAGAACTCGGTCAACCTCGCCCTCGCGCACGTGGCCCACAAGGGCGTCAAGGTCAACATCATCGACACGCCGGGCTACGCAGACTTCATCGGAGACGCGATCGCGGGTCTCGCCGCCGCCGAGATGGCCCTGTTCGTGGTCGACGCGGTCTCCGGTCCACAGGTCCAGACCGACCGGCTCTGGAAACTCGCGGGCGAGATGGGGGTGGCGCGAGCGGTACTCATCAACCGTCTCGACAAGGAGAACGCCGATTTCGAAGGCACCATGGCCGCGCTCGAGGAGCGCTACGGTCACCGCATCGGATCGGTGCAGGTTCCTATGGGTAGCGAGGCTTCGTTCCGTGGCGTCATCGACGTCATCCGCATGAAGGCCTATCACCACGAGGGCGACCACGAAGAGGTCGGCGACGTACCCGAGGAGTACGTTGCGGCCGCCGAGACGGCACGGGACAAGCTGACAGAGCTTGTCGCCGAGGCCGACGACGACCTGATGGAGAAGTATCTTCTTGAGGGCGAGCCGTTGAACCAGGACGAACTCGAGACCTTGCTCGACAAAGCGATCGCGCAGGGCATCTTCGTTCCGACGTTCGTCACGTCCGCCACGACCCTCCAGGGTGTCGAAGACCTTCTCGACGAGATCGTCTCGTTCTTTCCCGAGCCTACCGCACACGGTCCTATACCGACGCACGACGGCGACAGCCGGGAGATCACGCCGGAAGGCGATGTTTCGGCGTTCGTGTTCAAGACCGTCTCAGACCCGTACGTCGGGCGGCTGAGCCTCGTCAAGATAGTGACGGGAACGCTCACCCCTAACACCGAGCTCGTCAACAGCCGCACCGGCAAGAAAGAACGCGTGGGCCACGTGCTCCAGATGGTCGGCAAGGAATCCGCAGACGTGGAAGCCGCCGCCGCCGGCGACATCGCCGTGTTGCCCAAGCTCGGAGAGACGCTCACCGGTGACACCCTCTCCGCCGACGGGTCGGTCGCGTACTCCGCGATGCCGTTCCCAGAGCCACTCTACCCCGTCGCCATCCAGGCGAAGACCAAAGCCGACGAGGACAAGCTCGGTGTCGCGCTCAACAAGCTCGTCGAGGAGGAGCCTACGCTGCAACTCACCCGCGACGAGGAGACCCACCAGACGGTGCTTGCCGGTCTCGGAGACGTACAGATCGACATCGCGATATCGCGGCTGCGAGACCGTTACCACGCCGAGGCCGAGACGATCGAACTGCGCATCCCCTACCGGGAGACCATCCGCAAGAAGGCGGAAGCGCAGGGACGACACAAGAAGCAGACCGGCGGCTCGGGCCAGTTCGGCGACTGCTGGCTGCGCCTGGAGCCCAACCCGGGTCAGGGATACGAGTTCGTCGACGAGATCGTCGGCGGACGTATTCCTCGGCAGTTCATACCTGCTGTCGACAAGGGTATACAGGACACGATGACCCAGGGGGTGCTCGCCGGCTACCCGGTGGTCGACGTGAAGGCAGCCGTCTACGACGGCTCGTACCACTCCGTCGACAGCTCCGAGATCGCATTCAAGACAGCAGCGCGCATCGCGTTCCGCGCTGCTGCAGAGAAGGCTGATCCGATTCTGCTCGAGCCCATCGCCACCCTCCAGATCGACGTCCCGGACGAGTACGCGGGCGCCGTCATGGGCGACATCAGCTCGATGCGTGGCCGGATACTCGGTATGGATACCTCCGATGCAGGACAGCGGATCAACGCACAGGTGCCCTACGCGGAGGTCGTCCACTACTCACCGCACCTGCGCTCCATCACGAGCGGCACGGGAACCTATTCGATCAAGATCGAAGGCTACGAGCAGGTCCCCGGCGACCAGGTGGCAAAGATCGTCGAGCAGGCGCAAGCAGAGAAGGAGTCGTCGTAACGAGCGATGCCCGAGCGTGGGGGCGGCCCCCGCGCTCGGGCATCGATACGGCTCGAAACTCATCGAGCCGTGCTGGTGTGAGTGGTGCCCTCGACAGGATTCGAACCTGTGACTTCCTGCTCCGGAGGCAGACGCTCTATCCACTGAGCTACGAGGGCGTGCGCCGCGCACGGCGCGGTCTCGAACTCTAGCATACCGGACACGCGGGCAACCAGGGGTGCCTATGTCGTGCAGGAAGGGGGCGCGGGTGCACGGCCGCACGCTCGTGATCGTCAATCCGATGGCGCGCCACGGCGTCACCAAGAGCCTCGTGCCGCTCATCGTCTCGCTCCTCGACGGTCACCTCGACTACGATCTCGTTCTCACGAAGCATCCCGGTCACGCGACGCAGATGGCGGCGGATGCCGGCGTCTACGACCAGATCGTCGCCGCTGGCGGGGACGGCACCGTCAACGAGGCGCTTAACGGGATCATGCGACTCCCCGCCGCCGACCGGCCTGCCCTCACCGTCCTGCCTACCGGGTCGGGCAACGACTACCGGCGTACGCTGGGGATCTCGACCGACTTGCCGAGTGCCGTCCGACAGATACTGGGCGGCCGACGCGCACGCATGGACGTCGGCATCGTGAACGGCATGTACTTCGCGAACTCGCTCGCGATAGGTCTCGATGCGCGCGTCACGGCGCGAGCCGCGGAGATCAAGTCCACGACGGGTTGGTCGGGTCTGCCACTCTACCTGCGCGCGCTCATGTACGTCCTCTTCCGCCAGTTCTACGCGCATCGCGTCACCTTGTCGCTCGACGGCGAGCCGGCCTCTGACCGAGAGCTGCTCCTCGTCGCGATCACGAACGGACCGACGTACGGCGGCGGGTTCAAGATCACGCCATCTGCGGTCGGTGATGACGGCGTGTTCGACGTCTGCATCATCGGCAAGATCGGTCTGGCAGGGGCGCTGTGGCGGCTGCCGTTCGTCGTCGTAGGCCGGCACACCCGGATGCGGCCGGTCTCGATGTCGCACCACACCTCGCTGCGGCTGGAGTCGGATGCGCCGATCGAAGCACAAGCAGACGGCGAGGTCATGCTCTCCACCACCTACGACGTTCGCATCGAGCCGCTCGGCGTGGAAGTCATCGTGCCGGAGAGGTGGGCGACGTGAGCATGTCCTTCTTCGCAATATTCGCCGAGACCGGACCCGAACGCCTCTTCGACCTCGTGTGGCCCGTCACCGTGATGTTCCTCGGCGCCTACCTTGTCGGTTCCATCCCGTTCGCGTACGTCATCGTGCGCGCGCTCACCGGCGAGGACATCACGGAGCACGGGACCGGCAACGTGGGCGCCATGAACGTGCGCCGGACGACCGGTTCGTGGGTGTGGTTCTCCGTCGCGATGATCGCCGACGCGCTCAAGGGGTTCCTGCCGACCCTGGCGGCCACGACCATACCCGCCATGCTCGTCGAAACCTCGCTCCCCGCGGGCGGTGCCGCCTGGAGCGGCGCAGCAGCCTCAGCGGCCAGTGCGGCGTTCGTCGGGCCGCGAGCCGTGGTCCTCGGGGCGGTCGTAGGCCACAACTACTCGCTGTGGTTGAGCCTGAGCAAACGTCGGGTGCTCGGCGGGAAAGGGCTTGCGACCGGGGCGGGGGCGCTTCTCGCCTACGACTGGCGGTATTTCCTGATCGTGCTCGTCGTCGGCCTGCTCGTCATCGCGCTTACGCGCTACATGATGGCCGGGCAGGTCGCCGCGACGATCGTATTGCCGCTATACGCACTGGCGACGAGTCAGCCAGACGTGCTCTTCGTCGTTGTGCTGGGCGCGCTCGTGTACGCACGCCACCACCGTCGGTTCGTCGGCATGCTTCGCGGTGAGGAGCCCAAGCTCTACGTCGAGGACCGCATGGGTCCCCGCGGCTGAGCCCAGCACCTGCCCGCACAGCGGTAGACGCAGAGGGGACCGGCACACGGCCGGCCCCCTCTTGCAGTGCCACGTGCGAAGGCTACATCGAGATCGCTTCGGCGGGGCACACGTCGACGCAGATACCACATTCGGTACAGTCGTCGGGCCGAGCCAGGACAGCGACGTCCTCGAGGTCGTAGCAGCTCTGCGGACACTCGTCCACGCAGATGCCGCACGCGGTGCACAGGTCCTTGTCGACAACAGGGAGAGCCATAGCCGGATGTCCTTTCTGTAATACGAACGTGACTCGATAAGGTGCGCCGTATGATAGCATGCGTCCCCGTCATCCGCCCGCTCAGCGCAGGGCCGCGGCGACCTCTTCCGGATCCCAGAGGCACAGCGGATACCGTCTGTCGGTCAGGACCTCTGCGGCCTCGAGTTGCCCGACGAGGTGTGCGCGCTCCGCTTCGATCTCCGCGACCAGGGGCGCGACCATCTCCGCGAGTCGTGCGTTGACCTCGGCGATACGCATGCCGAGCGTCTTGCGATCGGCACCCTCACGTCCGATGGCCTCCACGAGTTCGCGCTTCTCTCCCGCAAGGTCTCGCGCGATAGCCGCCTGCTTCGGGTCGTCGAACTCCATCTCGCCGAGGAACTCGTCAGGGTTGTGAGTGAGCCGTTTGAGCGTGCGATCGAGCTCGGTGACTTCCTCGGCGTGGACGACACGCGCCCCGAGCGGCAGATGCATGGTGAGGGTGACCGCGGCGAACGGCGGCAGCTCCACTCCCCAGTAACGATGAGCGACGCCCTCGGTCACCTCGTCGTAGCGGGAGCCCCCGACGCCGTGCACGAAGAGGTCCGCGAGAAAGGTCCGCGCGAACAGCGTCAGGGTCAGCGCGCGGGGAGCGAGGACGATGCGGAGACGCGACAGCGCCTCGACACACCCTGCGGGATCCGACGGGAGTGACACGTTCGTGTCACCGGCGCGCAACACGATCTCGCCGCCTGCCTGCCGCACGAAGGGACGGATACGCCGGCTGCTCTCGTCGAGATACCAGAAGGGCAGCTCGGTGCCGTCCGCACCCTCGTCGAGATCGGGAAAAGGTTGCGCCACCGACCGCAGCGAGCGTTTGGCCCGAAACGCGGCGAGCTCCGCATTGTGGTACACGGCGAAACGAGGAGCCCCGCAGATGATGTCGGCGGCGAACGCACGGTAGGCGTCAGATTCCGTGAGGGCAAGCACGGAGACGTCACGGTAGCCGGTGAGCGCTCCTTCGTAGCGCCTGCGGGCCCCGGTGACGAGCGCACCGATATCGCCGCTTGTCGATGCGGCTGCCCGTAGTGCCTCACCGAAGCGAGTCATATGTGCGGCGAGTTCCGGCACGCCGAGGGAGGCCACCGCGCTCTCGCCGGCTTCAAGGAACGCCGACAGCCCTCGGGCGTCGGGTACCGGAGTGCGGCCGTAACACGTCACCCCATCGCCGGCCGCGAGCTCGATCACACACCGTCCGATGCGATCCCCGTCGCACGGCACCGTCATGGCCACGGACTCGAACGCATCGCTGTCCACGACGAGGTCGATGCCGTCCCCGGCGACCTCCTCGCATACCCGCTGCACCATGAAGTACTTCGCCCAGACCCCAGGATGCAACAGCTCCGGCTGGTGTCCCGTGACGATGAGGGGCACGTCGTCGTCGGTCGGCGCGGTCGACGGGATGCCGAGTCCCGACGTGTACTCGTGGGCACGCTGCCGGGTCTCGCGTCGGCAGTCCTGCCGCACCTCGGTTATCGGACGGCCCGCCACGGGAAAGTCCCACGATCGCGCCGCGGCGCTGTTCGCTCGCGCGAGCTCGGCCCACGAGTCGAGCGGGGGCTGCGAGGCCACCTCGCCGTGGCCCTCGGGAACCGCGATCCTGTGGCGAGACACCGCCTGTGGCCTCCTCACACCAGCTGCGCGATCGAGGCGATGCCGACCGGTTCGTCGGCGAAGAACGGCTCTCCCGCCTCTACGCCGATCGCCCGTCCCCACGACCGCGCGACATCGGCCATCGTCTCCACGAGCCCGCTGTTCGCCGGATTGGCAGCGAACTGCGAGCGATACGCCGCAAGGGCCTCGAGTTTCGCCGGCAGGTGTGCCGAGACGTCCACGACGAACGACGGCTCCCGGACGAGCCTGAGGTGGACGGCCATATAGCGGTAGAGGCGAGCAGGATAGTGAGGCTCGCCGCGCATGTCGGTCTTGGTGAACTTCGCCCAGAAGCGTGCCCCGTCGGCGATCGCGGCAGCGGCGACGTGGTCGGGGTGCGCGTCGAGAGGGTACGGCGCGAACACGGTCGCGGGACGCAACTCCCGGAACACCTCGGCGAGCTCCTTCCGCGCCTCCGGCGTGTCGAAGAGCGCACGGTTCGGCAGCGTGAGCGTGCGCCGCTCGGTGATGCCGAGGATACGCGCGGCCTCGGACGCCTCGGCCAGCCGGGTCTCGTGGGTCCCCGCCGGAGTGGGCTCGCCGTCGGTCAGGTCGACGATCGCGACCGCCAGACCCTCGGCCACCATCGCGGCCACCGTGCCGCCCATGCCGATCTCCACGTCGTCGGGATGCGCCCCGACGCACACGATGTCCACCCCGCCGCTCACGCGGTCTCGACCTCCTTAGACTCGTGTCCGAGCGCACGGTGCCAGACACGCATGTAGTACGCGAAGCGCAACTCCGGGTCATCGAGCGCCTCTCCGAAGGAGCGATCGCGATCGCAGTATATGCGCTCGATCGGGAGTTCTGTGATGGCGAGACCTGCCCGATACGCGCACGCCCACAGCTCGAGCGGCATCGCGTAGCCGGGCTCTTCGAACGTCATCGCGTCGAGCGCGGAGGCCCGATACGCCTTGAAGCCGCAGAAGGCATCGGTGATCCCCCACCCGGTCACCCGGTTGATCTCGGCCGTCACCCGCGCGTTCACCTCGCGCCGTGCGGCCGGGGCAGTGCCCACCGCACGACTTTCCGGCAAGTACCTGCTGCCCGACACGATGTCGTAGCTCTGATCGAGGCGCTGCAGGAACTCAGGGATGTGCGCCGGCTCGTGCTGCCCGTCGCAATCCATCGTGACGATCCGCTGCGCACCGCGGACTCTGGCGACCGAGAACCCCTCGGCGAGCGCTCTCCCGTAGCCGAGATTCGCGGGATGGGTGATGACCGACACGTCTCGACGCGCGGCGAGTACCTCGACCGTGCCATCGGTGGACCCGTCGTCCACCACGAGGATGTCACCATCGAAGTGCCGCCGGACCGAATCGAGCACCGCACCGACGGTCGTCTCCTCGTTGTAGACCGGCATCACGACGACGTCAGCCACTGGCGTTCACCTCGGCATGAAAACGGATCACTCGTGGATCCCCGCGGGAGCACCCGCGTCGACGTCGCGAACCTCGAAAGAGCTCGTGACCTCGACTTGGGGGCCGAAGATGCCCTTGACCGAGCAGTACTTCTCCTCGGACAACTCGATCGCCCGGCGCACGGCCTCCTCGGCCACGCCCTCGCCGGTCACGAGGTAGTGGACCTCGATGCGGTCGTAGTGCTTCGGGAAGTCATCGCGCTGCATACCGGTGACGCGTACCTCGAGTGCGTGGACGTCCTGGCGCTTCTTCTCGAGGATCGAGATGACGTCCATGGCGGTACATCCGGCAAGACCGTAGAGGACCATCTCGATCGGTCGGACGCCGCTGCCCTCACCCTTGTAGTGAGGGCTCGCATCCATGACCACACCGTGACCGGCTTGGTCCCATGCGACGAACTGCCGGTTAGCGACCCACCGGGTCGTGACGACATCCATCAGGCGCCCTCCATCCCGCGCACATCGGTCTCCACGGTTTCTACCCGAACAGCGCCTACTAGATCTTGCGACCGACCATCTGGGCGAGTTCGCGCGGGTTCTGGGCCTTGCTGACGGCCTCCTCGAAGGTGATCCGACCCGCCTGTAGCAGGTTCTTGAGATGCTGGTCGAGGGTCTGCATGCCGAGGGACGCGCCACCCTGGATGATGGTGGGCATCTGGTGCGTCTTGCCCTCGCGGATCAGGTTCGAGATCGCGGGGATGCCGAGCATGATCTCCATGGCGAGCGTTCGCGACTTACCGTCGGTAGCGCGGAGCAGGACCTGGGACAAGACGCCCTCGAGGGTGCCGGAAAGCTGCATCCGCACCTGTTGCTGCTGATGGGGCGGGAAGACGTCGATGATGCGGTCGACGGTCGCCGGACCGCCTGTGGTGTGCAAGGTCGCGAGCACGAGGTGGCCCGTCTCGGCCGCGGTGATCGCTGCCGAGATGGTCTCGAGGTCGCGCATCTCGCCGACGAGGATGACGTCGGGGTCTTGACGCAGCACCCTCTTGAGGGCGGCCGCGAACGACCGTGTGTCCTCTCCCACCTCGCGCTGGTTAACGTAGGCCTTCTTGTTCTTGTGCATGAACTCGATCGGGTCTTCGAGCGTGATGATGTGCACGGACCTGTTCTCGTTGATGTGATTGATCATCGCGGCGAGCGTCGTCGACTTACCCGAGCCCGTCGGGCCGGTGACGAGCACGAGTCCTCGAGGGCGCTCGGCCAGATACCGGCAGACCTTGGGCAGAGCGAGTTCCTGGATGGTCGGGATGCGGATCGGGATGACACGGAAGACCGCACCGAGGGAGTTGCGCTGCTGGAACACGTTGGCCCGGAAGCGCGACACGCCGGGGATCGTGTAGGCGAAGTCGAGCTCGAGTTCGGTCTCGAACTTGCGCCGCTGGTCCTCGGAGAGGAGAGAGAGGATCATCTCGGCGGTATCGCGTGGTTCGAGCACCTTGGTGTTCTCGACGGGCACGATCTCGCCGCGCAACCGCAAGCCCGGAGGGCTACCCACCGAGATGTGGAGGTCCGAGCCGCCCCGCTCGATCATGAGGCGCAACAGGTCATCGATGTTGGGGGCTCCGCTCGCCGGTGGCGGAGCGACCTGGGAGGCTCCGACGCCGACATGTGCCGCCGGCGGACTCGGCGCCCCGGGGCTTGGCGGCGCGGGCGGCACCGGACTTGGCGGCGCGGGCGGCGCCGCAGGTTCACCCGCCTCGGCGACGGCCGGCACGGGTGGCGTCGGCTCTTCAACCGTACCAACCTCCGGTATGGACGCTGCAAGGTCGGTCTCGATAGCGCCCATCGGTGCGGCGACCGTATCGGCCGG
>SLCP01000086.1 GCA_007125735.1 Coriobacteriia bacterium
TATTGCCGAAGGCAACCGCCACGACGGCGGTGTCGATGATATCCGCGCCCGCCTCGGCGGCTTTCAGGTAGTTCATCGGCGCCATGCCGCCGATGTAGTGACAGTGCACGTGGACGGGAAGACCGACCTCCTCTTTGAGCGCACGGACCATCTTCTCCGTGCGGAAGGGGGTGAGCATGCCCGCCATGTCCTTGATGGCGATCGTATCCGCGCCGATCTCCTTGAGCTGGAGCGCGTACTCGATGTAGGAGTCGAGCGTGTGCACCGGGCTCACCGTGTAGCTGATGGCGCCCTCGAAGTGGCCGCCGCACTCCTTGACGGCCGCCGCGGAGACCTCGACGTTGCGGATGTCGTTGAGCGCGTCGAAGACGCGGAAGATGTCGACGCCGTTGCGCTTGGACGCGTGCACGAAGCGCGTGACGATCTCGTCGGAGTAGTGCCGGTAGCCCACGAGGTTCTGGCCGCGGAGCAACATCTGCAGCGGCGTCTTGGGGCAGTACTTCTTGATGACGCGCAGCCGCTCCCACGGATTCTCGTTCAGGAATCGCAGTGCTGCGTCGAACGTCGCCCCACCCCAGACCTCGAGCGACCAGTAGCCCACCGCGTCCATCTTGCCGAGGATCGGCAGCATGTCGGCGACTTGCATACGCGTCGCCCACAGCGACTGGTGAGCGTCTCGCAGGGTGGTATCCATTATGTGGACTGGTCGCATACCGTCGTCCCCTCGGGTCGTTACGGGTAGGGCGGAAGCGGCCGGCAAGCCGACGCTGTAGTAGTCAGGACAGTATACAGAGGTCTAGACGCGGGTGATATAGCGTCCGTCACGGGTGTCGATCTTGAGCGTGTCACCAGGCTCGACGAACATCGGGACCTGGACGACCGCGCCGGTCTCGAGCGTGGCCGGCTTCGTGCCGCCCTGGACCGTATCCCCCTTGAAACCCGGATCGGTCTCGGTCACGGTGAGCTCGACGAACATCGGTGGTTCGACGCCGATCATCTCGCCGCCGGCGATCATGATCTGCACCTCGTCGTTCTCCTTGAGCCACTGCGAGCCGTCGCCCACGAAGTCCTGACCGAGCTCGAGCTGCTCGTAGGTGTCCTGGTCCATGAAATGGTAGGTCGCGCCGTCGTTGTACAGGTACTGCATGCGCTTCGTCTCAACGCGCACGTCTTCGAGCTTCTCGCCGGCACGGAACGTCACGTCGAGGACCCGGCCGGACTTGAGCTCCTTGAGTTTGGTGCGCACGAACGCACCACCCTTGCCGGGCTTGACGTGCTGGAACTCCACGACGATCCACATCTTGCCGTCGTGCATGACGCACATGCCGTTCTTGAGGTTGTTGGTCGATACAGCCACTGTCAGACCTTCCTGCCGTGATGACGCATCAGACTTCGATGAGGTCGCGCGGCGCGCCCGTGAGCACGCGGCACCCCGCATCGCTGAGCACAACGGAGTCTTCGATTCTAACACCGAAGCGGCCGGCGAGGTAGACGCCCGGCTCGAGCGTCACCACCGATCCGGCCTGCAGCGTGCGCTCCCCGCGCGGCGAGAGACTCGGCAGTTCGTGCACGTCGAGCCCGACGCCGTGGCCGAGTCCGTGGCCGAAGTGCGTGGCGAGACCCGCCTCGGCGAGCACGTCGCGCGCGATCACGTCCGCCTCGATGCCGGTCATACCGGCCCGCACACCCGTGCGCGCGGCGGACTGGGCTGCGAGTACCGCCTCGTACAGCTCGCGGAAGCCCTCGGGTGCACGCCCGACGACCACCGTGCGCGTCATGTCCGAGCAGTAGCCGCCCACCCGTGCGCCGAAATCCAGCGTGACCGGGTCGCCGGCTTCGATGACACGCTCGCTCACGGTCGCATGAGGGCGCGATGAGTGGAGCCCTGATGCCACGATGGGCGGGAACGCAAGGCCTTCGGAGCCGTTGCGCCGCAGGAACACCTCGATCTCGAGCGCGACGTCGACCTCGGTCATCCCGGGAGAGAGCACGCCGAGCACGTGTTCGAACGCCCGGTCGCCGAGGGCGCACGCCGCCTCTATGCATGCGATCTCCTCGGCATCCTTGACTTCGCGGAGCTGCTCGACAAGATCGTCTGAGGCGTGCACCTGCCCGGAGAACGCCTCCTCGATGGCACGGAATCGCCGGTGCGACACGGAAGACTCGACGGCGATCGAAGCGGCGCCGGCGAAGTGCAGCTGTTCGAGAGCCTCGGTGTGCAGCGCGCGCGAGGCGACGTGCACGCGCCACGCGGAGCCCTCGGCGGCGAGCGTGGCCGCCTCGCCGTAGCGCGAGTCGGTGTAGAGATCGGCTGCGTCTGGAGCGACCACCGCGAGCGCCGCGGCCTCCGGGTCGAAGACGCCCACGAACCCGGTGAGGTACCGCACGTTCGAGATATCGGTCACGAGCATCGCATCGAGCGACTCCGCCGCGAGTCGCTCACGGAGCGCGGCGAGTCTCCCGGCGACCGTCACTCCCCGCCCCCCGCCGCGTCCCCCGCCACCGCGGCCATCGCCGCTTCGAGGCCAAGGACGTAGGAGAGTGGGCCGAACCCGGAGATCTGCCCCACGCACGCCGGCGCGATCACGCTGTGCGCGCGGAACTCCTCGCGCGCCGCGATGTTGCTCAGGTGCACCTCGACCACGGGCGTATCGACCGAGGCGACCGCGTCCCTCAGCGCATAGGAGTAGTGCGTGAACGCGCCCGGGTTCATCACGATGGCGTCGACGTCACCGGTGACGCGGTGGATCTCGTCGATGATCTCGCCTTCGTGGTTCGACTGGAA
>SLCP01000186.1 GCA_007125735.1 Coriobacteriia bacterium
AGAGCTGGCCGGCGGCGGGCTTCTGGAAGCGCACCTCCGCGCCGTCGACCACCATGTTGGCACCGGTGGGCGCGAAGTAGACCTTGCCCGCGACGATCCCCTCGCCGTCGGCCGCGGCGACCACCTTGAGTTGGCAGCCCGCGTCGAGCCAGCTCACGAGGCCGGGCACGAAGCCATCGGCTATGTGCTGTGCCACGACCACCGGGACCGGCAGGTCCGCGCCGAGCCTGCCGAGCACGTTCAAGAGTGCGGACGGCCCGCCGGTCGACGAGCCGATCGCGATGATCTGCCGCTTGCGGTCGCTCGCGAGGCGCTCCTCGGCCGGTCCACCGGAAACGGACGCCGCACGCACGTCGCGCTTGCCCTTGATGTGCGTGATGACCTGGATGCGCGAGAGCACCTTGACGCGGCGGATGATGTCGCGCCCGATACGGTCGAGGTCGGCCCAGTCGCGCGGCTCGGGCTTCTTGAGGACCTCGAGCGCCCCGCAGCCGAGAGCGTCGAACGCCCGCCCCATCCCCTCTCCGTAGACCGAGGAGGAGACGACGAGGATCGGCGTGGGCGTGTACGCCATGATGTGCTCGATCGCGGCGAGGCCATCCATCTTGGGCATGTGGATGTCCATCGTGATGAGGTCGGGCTTGAGCTCGGCCGCCTTGGTGATCGCAACCTGACCGTCGGGCGCCTCGCCCACCACCTCGATGTCAGGGTCGGAGCGTAGGATCTGACCGAGCATCTCGCGTGCGACGAGCGAGTCGTCGACGATGAGTACCCGTATCGGTCCTGAGGAGGAGTCGTATGGCACGGGCACCTACCCGATGAGGCGCTCGACGGTGTCGAGCAGCGTGTCTTGGTTGAAGACGGACTTGGTGATGTAGGCGTCGGCGCCGGCCTGGATACCCTCGGCCTTCTCCTCATCGCGCTCGAGCGAGGTGACGATGATGACGGGTATCTCTTTGAGGCCTGCATCGGTCTTGATGGCTTTGGTGAGCTCGAACCCGGTCATGTTGGGCATCTGCACGTCGGTCACGACCGCGTCGACCACGAGGCCCTCCTTGAGCTTGGAGAACCCCTGCGCGCCGTCCATCGCGACCTCGACGTCGTAGCCGGCGGCCTCGAAGATCGAGCGCTCGAGCTCGCGGGTGGTGAACGAGTCCTCGCAGATGAGCACCTTGCGCGGCCCGGTGCGCTCGGCCGACTTCTTGGGACCTGCACCCTTGCGTCCGGCCCGTTTGCGCGCGTTGTTCATGAGGTCCGGGACGTTCAGGATCGGCACGACCTCGCCCGCGCCGAGGATGGTGACCCCCGCGACGTTGTCGACTTTTCGCAGGTGCGAGCCGAGCGTCTTGATGACGATCTGCTGTTCGCCCACGAGCGCATCCACGATGAAGCCCATACGCTGCCCCGAGAAGCCCACGTTGGCGATGGGGATCTTGCCCCCTTGCGGGCCCTCTGACGGCACGCCGAGGATGTCTGCGAGCCGCACGAGCGGGATGGTACGGCGCTGGCGGCGGATGACCTCGCGCCCCTCGACCTTGATGATGTCTGAGGGCTCGGCGCGCAGCGTCTCGTCGACCGAGGCGGTGGGAAGCGCGTAGAGCTGGTCGCCCACGCGCAGCATGAGCGCGCGGATGATGGCGAGGGTGAGCGGGATCGTGAGGCGGAACTTGGTGCCCTCGCCGAGCGTGGAGTACACGTCGAGCGAGCCCTTGAGCTTCTCGACGATGAACTCGCGCACGACGTCCATGCCCACGCCGCGACCGGAGATCTCGGTGATGATCGCGGCGGTCGAGAACCCCTTCTCGAAGATGAGGTACGTCGCCTCGCGGTCCGACATCGAGTCGGCCTCCGCCTGGCTGATGTAGCCCTTGCGCACCGCCGAGGCGCGCACGCTGTCAGGATCGATACCGCCGCCGTCGTCGGAGACCTCGATGACGATGTGGTCGCCCTCTTGGCGCGCGACCATGCGGATCGTGCCTTTCTCGGGCTTGCCGGCCGCCACGCGCTCCTCGGCAGGCTCGATACCGTGGTCGACGGCGTTTCGCATGATGTGCACGAGCGGGTCGTTGATCTCTTCGAGCACCTTCTTGTCGAGCTCGGTGTCCCCGCCCTCCATGATGAGGTCGACGTCCTTCTTGAACGAGCGGGCGAGATCGCGCATCGCGCGCGGGAACGTGCTGAAGACCGTCGAGACCGGGAGCATGCGCAGGCGCATACCCTGCTCCTGGAGGTCGTTGATGACCACCGAGGCACGCGACATGTCGTCGGCGAAACCCTTGCTGAGCGCCGAGAGGTTGCGCCGCGCGTCGGAAAGCGCGCTGTCGAGGCTGGCCATCTCGTCGGCGAGATGCGTGGCGATGGCGTCGTCGACGTTGGTGATCGACGTGACGGCGCTCTTCACGCGCAGCCACGCCTGCCAGATGTCGGCCTGGTCCACGACCGCCTGGCGCAAGTCGACCGTCTGCTGCTCGGACTTGATCTGCGCGATGACGACCTCGCTGATGAGGTTGAGGAGATCGTCGACTTGCGTCGTCTTGATGCGGATGGTGGGCTGCGTCTTGGCCTTCATCACGCCATCGGCCGAGGTGGGGCGGCCCTGCTCGTCGGCGCGGGCCTCACGGCCGCCCACCGTCGCGGCAGCGGGCGCGGCCTGCGCGGCGTCGTCGGCGACTGCGTCGTCCTCGTCGGCGTCATGCGCGTCGTCGTCAAGCTCCGTGGCGGGCTCGTCGGCGTCGAGGTCCGCCTCGTCGGCAGCCTCGGCGTCCTCGTCAGCGTCTGCCGGAG
>SLCP01000104.1 GCA_007125735.1 Coriobacteriia bacterium
CTCTTCTTCGTGTCCGTCGACATCTCGCGGCTGCTGTGGCGGCGCTTCAACATGACGCTCTTCCGGCGCATGGCCTTCTTCTATCGCCCCACCGAGGAGAACACGTTCACCTCGGCCTCGCTCTTCTTGCTCGGCTCGTTCCTTACGATCCTCCTGTTCCCCAAGCCGATCGCCACTACAGCACTGATCTTCGTGACCTTCGGCGACCTGTCCGCCAAGATCGCTGGTCTCGAACGGGGCCGCACCCGGCTGTTCACGCGCACGCTCGAGGGCTCGGCGACGTTCTTCGCCGTGTGCGTTGCCGCAGGGTTCGGCTGGTCGTTCCTCGTGCCGATCGCTCCGGTCCAGTACGTGCTCGGGGCGTTCGTCGGGGCTGTCACCGAAGCACTGCCGCTCGACCTCAACGACAACTTCACCGTCCCCCTCGTGAGCGGGGCCGCGATGATGTTGCCGCCCCTCTTCGGGCTCGTGTGAGCGTGGCAGGGCACGCCGTTTGCTGCCGAGGAACCCGATGACCGTTCACCGACTCCGGGGCCTCATGGCCTCCACCCACCTCATCGAGACCCCCGACGCGCTCTTCCTCGTCGACGCAGGGTTCTTCGGCCATGCCTCGACGGTCCTGCGTGCCATCAAGCGGCTCGGTCGGCGCCCGGAGGAGCTGCGCCTCGTCGTGGTCACGCACGCACACCTCGACCACTACGGCGGGCTTGCCGGACTCCGCGACTCTGTCGAGTTCGAGACGGCGTGCCATCCGCACCACGCCGACGTGCTCGAGCGCGGAGAGGCGATCGTCTCGCCCGCTGCCCGGCCCGGCTGGGAATCGTACGTCAAGCTCGCTTACCACACGATGGACTGGCTGCCCGTGCGCGGGACCGGCCCCGTCACTCAGCTGGCCGACGGAGAAGACCTGTCGCGGTGGGGCCTGCCGGGGCGCGCCGTGCACACGCCGGGCCACTCCGACGGCTGCCTGTCCGTGCTCCTCGACGACGGCACCGCGCTCGTCGGCGATCTCGTGCAGGGTAAGCGGCTCCCGACCCTCGTGCCCGAGCTGCCGTCCATGGCCGAGGACACCATGCGTGCTCACGACAGCTGGCGACGTCTGCTCGACATGGGCGCGACGCGCTTCCTGCCCGCTCACGCGGCCGGATTCACCGCTGCGGAGCTTCGCGCGGTCTTGCCGCGTCACTAGGCGCCGCCGCGAGGACCGGGCTCGAACGAGAGGCCTCGGGGAGGCCGTTGGCGCCTCCACGCGGTGGTATCCTGTCGCCATGTCTGACGTCACCTCACACGGCGCCGCCGTGCCCCGCGCCGAGCCGTTCTCGGCCACCCGGGCGCTCTTCGACCTGCCCGCAGACACCGTCTACCTGAACGGCAACTCCCTCGGCCCGCTGACGCACGCTGCACGACAGCGGGTCGCTGAAGTCGTAGCCTCCGAGTGGGGTCAACACCTGATCGGCGGCTGGAACGAGTGCGGGTGGATCGATCTTCCTCGGCAGGCGGGCGACCGGATCGCCGCACTCGTCGGCGCGCCGGAAGGGTCGGTCGCGGTGTGCGACTCGACCTCGGTGAACCTCTTCAAGGTGCTCTCGGCGGCGCTTCGCATGCGGCCCGAGCACCGCGTCGTGCTCTCCGACGCCGGCAACTTCCCGACCGACCTCTACGTTGCACAGGAGCTGCTCGCGGGGCTCGGAGACGGCTACGAGCTGCGCGTCGTAGCGCCCGAGGAGGTTGCGGACGCGATCGACGAGCGTGTCGCGGCCCTCATGCTCACCGAGGTCGACTACCGCACCGCGCGCGTGCACGACATGGGCGACCTCACGCG
This sequence comes from Coriobacteriia bacterium, assembly GCA_007125735.1. GTDB lineage: Bacteria > Actinomycetota > Coriobacteriia > Anaerosomatales > SLCP01 > SLCP01. The sequence continues at coordinate 1,823 of SLCP01000104.1, forward strand.
CCGCGCGCACGAGGCGGGTGCGCTCGCGGTGTGGGACCTCGCGCACTCCGCGGGTGCAATCCCGGTCGACCTTGCAGGGAGCGGCGCCGACTTCGCTGTGGGTTGCAGCTACAAGTACCTCAACGGAGGCCCGGGGGCCCCGGCGTTCGTCTACGTGCGGCCCGAGCATGCCGAGGAGACACGGTCGGCGCTCGCCGGCTGGATGGGGCACGAGGCACCGTTCGCGTTCGATCTCGACTACCGGCCGGCCCCGGGCGTGCAGCGCATGCTCGTGGGCACGCCCCCTGTCCTCGCGATGGCCGCGCTCGACGCCGCCCTCGCGGTCTGGGAGGGTGTGGACCTCGCCGAGGTGCGCGCACGCTCTATCGAACTCAGCGAGACGTTCATCGCCGAGGTGGAGGCGCGCTGTCCCGGACTCGAACTCGCCTCTCCACGTGACGCCGCAGCACGCGGTTCGCATGTCTCGTTCCGCTTCGAGCACGGGTACGCGGCGATGCAGGCGCTCATCGAGCGCGGTGTGATCGGCGACTTCCGCGCACCCGACCTGATGCGGTTCGGGTTCGCGCCGCTCTACATCGGACGCGACGACGTGCTTCGCGCAGCCGAGGTCCTCGAGCGCATCGTGTGCGAACGGCTGTGGGACGATCCGCGCTACGCCGATCGCAAGAAGGTCACGTAGGCTCGCCCGCGCCCATCATTCGCTGCACCGGTCGGAAGCTCGCGCCGTCGTTCCACTCGCGCACCACGAAGTATGCGAGCAGCACGCCCCCAGCGAGATCGATCGAGAAGTGTCCGCGCGAGAGCAGGAGCGCGACCACCTGGGTGATCATGAGCCAGAGAGCCACTCGTCGCGCGACCGGCGCACGTGCGGCGTCGATGAGCATGAAGCACATGAGCGCCGCTCCTGCGTGGCCGGACGGGAACATCC
>SLCP01000219.1 GCA_007125735.1 Coriobacteriia bacterium
CGGGTCGGTGCCTTCGAGCGCCGCGACCCGTTCCGGTACCGTGCGCACGTCGAACGCGAGCGGCGAGAACTCCTCGGCCAGCTCGTTCCAGGACAGCGGAACCGCAACGGGTGCGCCGGGGCGCGCTCGCGTCGAGTACGCGGCGATCGCCGTGGCGCCGTGGGCGTTGCGCAGGTAGTCGACGAAGATCCTGCCCGGGCGTGCCGACTTGGCCATGCGGGCGGTGAACCGCGTGGGCTCCGCGGTCGCGAGGTGGTCGACCACCGCACGCGCGAACGCGCGGACCGTGTCGTAGTCGTGGGCCGGGTCCGGCGCGATGGGCGTGACGACGTGGAGGCCGTGTCCGCCGGTCGTCTTGACGAACCCCGTCAGGCCGAGGCCGGCAAGCGTCTCGCGCACGGTGAGCGCCGCCGCACGGACCTCGTCCGGCTCCACCCCTGGTCCGGGGTCGAGGTCGAAGACGATCCGGTCGGGGGTGTCCGGGGCGGTGTGGAGGCTGTTCCACGCGTGGATCTCGAGCACGCCGAGTTGGACGAGGGCGACGAGGCCATCGGCGTCCTCGAGGTAGAAGTAGGTGGCGCGCTCGCCGTCTCGCTCCGTCACGTCGAAGGTGTGCAGGTCGTGCGGGAAGCCCCGGTCGGGGTGCTTCTGGAAGAAGCACTCACCGGTGCGTCCGTGCGGGCAGCGCACGATGGAGAGCGGGCGCCCGGCGAGGTGCGGCAGCATGGCGGGCGCGACGTCGCGGTAGTACGCGGCGAGATCGGCTTTGGTGATGGCGGCGCTGCCCGGAGTATCGTCTGGCGGGAAGAGCGCCTTCTGCGGGTTGGTGAGCCGGGGTGGGCGCGCGGACGAGCCGGTTGCTGCGTGCTGTGCGAGCCCTTCGCGGCGGACCGTGGTCGGATCGCGATCCCCTCGCACGCCGACGAAGCGCGGCTGGCGGAGCACGCCGGCTGCGGTCCACTCGGCGAACTCGACCTCGACGACCAGCTCCGGTCGCACCCACCGCACCGAACGGTCGGAGACCGACGGCGGGTCGGCGAGGGGCGGTTCGGTGGTCGACAGGGACTCGAGCCGCGCGTCGATGGCGGCGAGGTCGCGGTTGCGGAAGCCGCTTCCCACGCGGCCCGCGTACTCGAGTTCACCCGCTTCCGTGTACACGCCGAGGAGGAGCGAGCCGAACCCGCGCCGGGAACCCCGGGGCGAGGTCGCGCCGATCACGACGAATTCCTGACGGTGCGAACAGCGGGTCTTGCGCCAGTCGTTGGAGCGGCCGGGCCGGTAGGGGGCGTCGCCGCGCTTGGAAACCGCGCCTTCGAGGCCGAGGCCGCAGGCCGCCGCGAGGAAGTCCGCGCCGCGGCCCTCGACGTGGTCGGCGAAGCGCAGGGGTGAATCGGGCGGCGCCTGGCCGAGGAGGTCACGCAGGAGGCGCTTGCGTTCGAGGAGCGGCTCGCTGCGCAGGTCGCGGCCATCGAGTGCGAGAAGGTCGAAGGCGAGGTAGGTGATGCGCGCGGAGTCGTTCGCGGCGAGCGCGTCCTGGAGCGCGCCGAAGTCGGGGACGCCATGCTCGCCGAAGACGACCGCCTCGCCGTCGAGGAGCGCTTCGGTCGCGGGCAGGCCGCGGGCGCCGGCTGCGAGCTCGGGGAAGCGGTCGGTCCACTCCTCGTCGCCTCGCGTGAGCACGCGCGCGGCGCCGCCGGCGAGCGCGATCCGCAAACGGTAGCCGTCGTACTTGATCTCGTGCAGCCAGCGATCGCCTTCGGGCGGCGCCGCCGAGAGCGTGGCGAGCTGCACCGGCACGTCCGCGGGGGCGGGCGGCGGGTCGGGCGCGGCGCCCGTCCCCGCGGACGCCACCTCCTCGACGGTCCTTCCGCTCGCCACGCTCTCGGGCCGCGCGTCGAGTACGTCGTACTCGCCGCGCGGACGCGCGTGCCCGTCGCGCTCCTTGATGAGCAGCCACGACTCGCCGCGCTCGCCCGGGCGGGGCTTCATCCGCACGAGCATCCACGCGCCCGTGAGCTTATCGCCGGCGAGTTCGAACTTGAGCGTTCCCTTCTCGAGTGCTGCTCGCGCCTCGGCATGCCCTCCCTCGAGAGGGCGCCACGTACCGCGGTCCCACACGATCACGGCCCCCGCTCCGTACTCGCCGGGCGGGATCGTGCCCTCGAAGGGAGCGTAGTCGAGCGGGTGGTCTTCGACGTGCATCGCGAGGCGCTTGTCGGCGGGGTCGAGGCTCGGGCCTTTGGGCACCGCCCACGAGAGCAAGACGCCGTCGAGTTCGAGCCGCAGGTCGTAGTGGAGGCGCCGGGCGGCGTGCTTGTGCACCACGAACGCGAGCTCGTCATCGCCGCCGCTGGCTGCGCCCTCTCCGGGCGGCTCCGCGGTCTTTGCGAAATCCCGCTTGCGCCGGTATTCGTCGAGCGGCGACACCACGCTCACGCCTCCCGTGCCTGTGCTGCCTCGAGGCTCGCGCGCAGGAGCTCGGTGATGTCGACGACCTCACCCTCGTCCCCCTCGGCAACTTCGGCCGGTGGCGGCTCGGGTGCCGCGGCGACCTCGCCCCCGGCCGCCTTGCGCTCGATGAGGGCGAGCAGTGCGTCGCGGTAGGTGTCGCGGTACTCCTCGGCTCCCGGGTCGAACGGACGCGAGATGGTCTCTACGAGCTGCGCGGCCATGGCGAGCTCGGACTCGGTGACTCCCGCTTCCGCGATGTCGGCGGGGGGCAGATCGAGTGCCTCGGCAGA
>SLCP01000055.1 GCA_007125735.1 Coriobacteriia bacterium
CGTCCGCGCGCCGCCGAGGAGAACCGGGGCCGTCGGTGTTCATGGCGTCGCTCCTGGCGCATTACCTGGTCAGAGGGGGTACTGGGTGTGGAATCGTAGCGCCGTGCCCGGCGTCGCGCGATCTTGCTCGGGGTTCCTCACGGCTCGATGTAGCCCTCCGGGTGCGTCTTGAACCAGCGCCAAGCGGTTTCGACGATGCGCTCGATGTCGGTGTATCGCGGCTGCCAGCCGAGCTCGCGCTGGGCGCGGGCGCTGTCGGCGTAGAGCTGCGGCGGGTCCCCCGGGCGGCGGGGGCCGGTCTCGGTCGGGATCGCGTGCCCGGTGACGCGGCGCACCGCCTCGACGATCTGCTTGACGCTGTGCCCCCGGCCGATGCCGAGGTTGTAAACGCGCTGGCGCTTCGCCGGGTCGCGCGGATCGAGCGTTTCCATCGCGCGGATGTGCGCGGCGATGAGGTCCTCGACGTGGATGTAGTCGCGCACGCACGTGCCGTCGGGCGTGGGATAGTCGTCGCCGTAGACTTCGAACTCGCGCTGGCCGCTCGCCATCGCCTGCAGGATGCGCGGGACGATGTGAGTCTCGGGGTCGTGGGCCTCACCGAGCGAGCCGTCGGGCCACGCACCCGCGACGTTGAAGTAGCGGAAGCGCACGGAGCGGATCCCGTGTGCCGCGCCGTACGCGTCGAGCATCTGCTCGAACATGAGCTTTGACGCGCCGTACACGTTGATTGGCCGGGTCGGGGCGTCCTCGACGATCGGCACCTCATCGGGCTCCCCGTAGGTGGCGGCAGTCGAGCTGAACACGATGTCGCACACGCCGTGGCGCACCATCGCGTCGAGCATCCGCACCGGCTGTGCCACGTTGGCGTCGAAGTACGCGCCGGGCTCGCGCTGAGACTCGGCGACCTCGATGAGTCCCGCGAGGTGCATCACGCCATCGCAATCAGGCAGGATGGCGTCGAGCGCCGAGGTGTCGCCAACCGCACTGTGCACGAAGGTCGCGCGGGAATCGATCGCCTCCCGCCGTCCGCGCTCGAGCGAGTCGAGCACCACGACCTCGTGGCCGGCATCGAGCAGGTGGCGAGCGGTGATGGCGCCGATGTAGCCGGCTCCTCCGGTGACGAGTATGCGCACCGCTACGCTCCTTTCGGCGATCGAAGTCCGGGACGGTCGACAGCCGTGGCCGCCGGCCGACGATGCTAGCAGACCCCGTCGAGCTGGATCACGCCGCCTTCAAGCGCGGCGACCACGCGTGCGGCGACCTCGGCGTCCCAGCGCTCCGGACGTTGCCAGTCGCGCGCAGAGGCGAGCGCCTCAGCGAGTCCGGCGATGATTGCGTCGGTCTCGGCGGCCACCACGCGGTTCGCGCCCACCTCCACGGTGATGCCGCGCTCGGTGTTGCGCCGGACGGTGACGCACGGCGTGCCGACCATGCACGACTCCTCCTGAACGCCGCCGGAGTCGGTGACGATCGCGGCGGCGTCGCGCTGGAGCGCGAGCATGTCGAGGTAGCCGACGGGGTCGACCACATGCACGCCGGCATCTGCGGTGATACCGGCCGAGGAGAGCAGCGGACGCGTGCGCGGGTGGGCCGGGAAGAGCACCGGTAGCTCGGTCGCGGCGAACGCGGCAGCGATGGCTGCGAGGCGCTCGGGGTGGTCGGTGTTCTCGGGCCGGTGGATGGTGACGAGCACGTACGCGCCGGCCTCGAGCCCGTGGTTGGTCGCGACGTCGCGTCCCTCGATGCGCTCGAGGTTGCGCAGCACGCTCTCGGCCATGATGTTGCCCACGAAGTGGATGCGCTCACGATCGACGCCCTCGGCGACGAGGTTCTCATCGGCTTCACGCGCGGGCGTGAGGTGCATCGCGGAGAGCTGGTCGGCGACGAGGCGGTTGATCTCCTCGGGCATCGACATGTCGCCCGAGCGCAGGCCCGCCTCGAGGTGGACGACGGGGATGTGCAGCTTGCTCGCGGCCAGCGCGCCCGCAAGCGTGGAGTTGACGTCGCCCACGACCATGACGGCATCGGGGGTCTCGGCCATGAAGAGTTCCTCGAGCGCCATCATCGCCTTGCCGGTCTGCACGGCGTGCGTGCCGGAGCCCACGCCGAGGAACCACGTGGGCTCGGGGATGTCGAGGTCGGTGAAGAAGACGTCGCTCATCGTCGCGTCGTAGTGCTGACCGGTATGTGCGATGTGCGCGTCGAAGCCGGCTGCGGCGAGCGCGGGCATGAGCGGGCCGACCTTGATGAAGTTAGGGCGCGCGCCGACGACGACGATCAGCCGCATCCGGACATCCTTCCGTGGGGCGAACCGGCCGCACTGATGGTATCAGAAGCCCTACGGAGCGATACGCGTGATGTCCTCCACGACGCTCTCGGCTACCGCCACCGGCCCCCCGTACACGTTGACGCTCGGGATACGGCCCGACTTCGCTGTGAGGAACGTCTCGCTCGGAGCGGGAAGACGGTGCGTGGTGGTGAGCAGAAGCACGCCTCCGCGAGCACCCGCAGCGGCGCCGCCCGAGAGCGCGTCGGCGAAGTCGAGGCCGGTGGCGACACCCACGACCTCGGTCCCCACCCAGTGGAACTTGAGGCCGTAGCCCGCCACCGCGGCAGCGGTCTCGTAGCGGGTGGGCCCGTGGATGCGGTCTACGCGCTTGATGCCGCCCACACCGCGAAGTTCGAGCATGATGTGGTCGGCGACGGCAGCGGGACCGCCCGCGATCAGCACTTCCTC
>SLCP01000133.1 GCA_007125735.1 Coriobacteriia bacterium
AGCTCTTCGAGCGATGTGAGGTCTCCCTCGGCGAAGTGTCCGCACCTGAAGTCGACCCCGACGTGCACCGTCACCGGACTCAGGGCACGCATGAGCACGTTGTCGACGAAGGTCCCTGGAGGCATCGAAGCGATGGTGGCATCGAACGGTACCACGAGGATGGTCTCGGCCCCCGCAGCGGCGATGAACGAGCACTTCTCCTCGAGGGTGAGCAGTTGCGGCGCGGCTGCGTCGGGCGTGACTACCTGATCGGGATCCCTGTCGAAGGTGACGACGACGGGAGCGCACGAACGCGCAACAGCGTCGGCGACGGTCGCCGAGATGAGCGCTTGGTGGCCGAGGTGGACCCCGTCGAAGACGCCGATGGCGACCACGGCAGCCCCAAGGGTCTCGGTGTCGTGCTCGAACGGGATCACGCGCATCGGGCGACACCCCCGGGGATCACGACGAGGGGTCGGTACCGCTGGGCATCTGGGCTCCAGCGGTGCACGCCGAGCACGTGCGTACCGGACGCAACAACGACGGTCCCGTCCTGCGTGCCCGGGGCATCGAGCCCCGAGCCGGCGGCGATACGCGGGACGATGTCCTCGGCCACCTCGATGACGGGGAGATCGAGGGCGCGGACCGGGTCCGTGAAGAGGGCGGCGACTGCCGGGCCGGCGCGGTCGAGCTGCTCGAGCGTGAACGTGTCGTCAAGGGTGATGGTGCCGCTTCTCGTGCGCCTCAGCGCGGAAAGGTGCGCGCACGTCCCGAGGTGCTCTCCGAGATCGCGGGCGAGTGCACGGACGTACGTCCCCTTGGAGACGGCCATCCGGATGTCCCACGCAACGGGAGGTCCGATGTCGATTCCCATCAAGGCGGCGTGGGAAACGGTGACGCTCCTCGCCGCGAGCTCGAGGGGGGCGCCCGCGCGTGCGGCACGGTGAGCCGGCACGCCGCCCCGCTTCACCGCCGAGTAGGCCGGCGGGACCTGCGCATGCGTGCCTACGAGCTCTGCGACACTCTGGCGAGCATAGGCGTCGCCGCGCAGCGCTTCGGGCACCTCAGCGGTAGCGGTTACGCTACCCTCGGCGTCGTCGGTGTCGGTCGCCGTCCCGAAGGTGACGCGCGCACGGTACTCCTTCTCTGCCGACGCGAGGTACGGAGTCAGTCGCGTAGCGGGGCCGACGAGGACGACAAGCACCCCTGTGGCAGCGGGATCGAGGGTGCCGGCATGGCCAACGCGACGCTCCCCTGTCGCTCGTCGGACGCGGGAAACGACGTCGTGACTCGTCATCCCGGTCGGCTTGTCGACCGCGAGGATCCCCGAGAGACCCGTGGGAGCTCCGCGGCGGCCCATCAGACGGAGTCGCCCCCCGGCAGTACGGAGAGGAGCGCGGGAAGAAGGGAGTCGAAGCTCCCGTCGTAGGTGAAGCCGGCGGCGGGCGCATGGCCTCCCCCGCCGAAGCGCCGGGAAACCACGCCCACGTCGAAGCCCGACTTCGACCTGAGGTTCACGCGTACCGACTCGGAGTGGCGCCTGAACAGCACGGCCACGTCGATGCCACCGAGCCGCCGGAGAGCGTCGATGAGGTGTTCGGTCTCCGCTGGGGAGGCGCCAGTGTCGTCGTAGTCCGCATCATCGACCCACGAATACGCCACGCGACCTTCGTTGGCGAGGGTAAGACGGCCGACGACGCGACCTTCGAGCACGATCGACGCGTGCGACCGGTCTTCGTACACGAGTCGATGGCTCTCGGCCGGATCCACCCCTGCCTCGAGCATCGCGGCCCCATCGCGCAACGCCTCGGGCGAGGTGTTGGAGTACGCGAACCGGCCGGTGTCGGTCGTGAGTGCGACCCAGCAACACAGCGCGACATCGGCGGTAGGCGTGTAGTCGAGGGATTCGAGGATACGCCAGACCATCTGACCGCTCGCGGCTGCCGCGGGGTCCACGATGTTCACGTCCCCGAAAGAGATGTTGTCGGGGTGGTGGTCGCACACGATGGTGAGGTCGGATGCGGCCATGAGATCGGCTGCTCGACCGAGCCGCTCGGGATTGGGAGTATCGAGTGCGACGAACACGCGTGCGGGCTCGAGATCCTCGGCGGGCACGAAGAGCGAGAAGCCGGGCAGGAACGAGTAGGTCGACGGCGGAGGCGCATCGTCGGCAAGCGTGGGCACGGCTGCTACACCGAGGTCACGCAGGGCAAGCGTGAGCGCGAGCACCGAACCGATCGCGTCGCCGTCGGGCTTGACGTGCGAACAGACGACGACCGAACGCGCCTTGCGTAGCTCGACGGCAGCTCGGTGGTACGTGTGCTGCATGATGTCAGCCGTCCGTGCCCTCGTCTGGGGCCCGCTCCGGATCGTCCTCATCGCTATCAGCCCCCTGCAACGTCGGGGGCACGTCCTTGAGCGCCTCGGTGATACGCATCCCCTCGTCTATCGACGGGTCTACGAAGAACCTCAGGTCGGGAGTGAGCCGCAACGGCACGCGCTGGCCGAGGAGCGAGCGGATGCGGCCCTTTGCCGACTCGAGCCCCTCGAGCATGGCGTCGTAGCGCTCCTGGTCGCCGTGCGCGATGACGTAGACGTTGGCGAGCGAGAGGTCCGAGGAGACCTCCACGGACGTCACCGTCACGAGGTCGAGCCGCGGGTCGGAAACCTCGGCCAGGAGTATCTGCGCCAAGGCTTCGCGAACCGCCTCGTTTATCTTGCGGGTGCGGGGAGTCTGCTTCATGGTCACG
>SLCP01000082.1 GCA_007125735.1 Coriobacteriia bacterium
CGAGCAGTACGGGAGCTACATCATCACCCCGCCGCTGTCGCCAAAGGTCATCGTGAACGCCGACCAGACGAGCGCCGAGGCGATGACACGCGGGGTTAAGCCGGCAGACGAGCTGCAGGCGGCTCTCGACGACGCGAGGTAGGAGCGGTGTCCCTCCTTGGCGATCTCGCACTCACCTTCTGGCTCGGTGTGCTCACGCCCACGACCGCGCTCTGTGTCATCCCGCTCTACCCCGCGTTCCTCTCGCGGCTCGCGCGCACGGTGGGCGAGCAGCACGACTCGAGGCGCTACCTCGCGCTGTTCGGCGTGCTCGTGAGCGCGGGCGTGATCGCGTTCATGGGGCTCGTGGGTCTCGTCTTCACGTTCTGGCTCCAGGCGTCCCTCACGCGGGTGATCGGCATCGTCTCGCCCATCGCATTCGTCATCATCCTCGTGGCCGGCGTCGTGCTCATCATCGGCTGGAAGCCCAAGCGCAAGGTGCGCCCGAACCGCATCAGCAACCCGTACGTCGCCGCGGTCGCGTACGGGTTCTTCTTCGGCGCCATCGTGATCCCGTGCAACCCTGCGCTCATCGCGGCCTTCTTCGCACGCGTGGCCGCCGTGACCGACGCCGCCGCCAACCTCGCTCTGTTCGCGGCGTTCACGCTCGGCATCTGCGCGCCGCTCCTCGCCTTCTCGCTCGCAAGCCGCGCAGCGAGCCGCTGGATGGTCAACGCGCTCGTACGCTACGAGCGCCCCATCGGCATCGTCGCCGGGGTCGTCATGATCGGTGTTGCTATCTACTACCTCGGCTGGGTGTTCGAGGTGTTCCGGTAGGGGTGCGCTCTCGTGCGCTGGGAGTCGGCACGCCGATGGCTATCACGACCGCTGCGATGCAGCTATCTCGACGTTCACACGTTCGCAATACACGCATTGCGAGGAAACGGTACAATATCCCCTCAGCAGGCAAGCAAGGTAACGGTTTCGTGAAAGGGGTTGGAGATATGTGGCACGAGCGGACACGTAAGATACTCGCGTTCACGCTCACCATCGCGCTCGCGCTCAGCATGGTCGGCTTGAGCGGATGCGGGCCGGCGGATGAGCCGGACGATGAGGACGAGAACGACGTCGCCGTCGGGTACGACGAGACCATCAAGATCGGCGTACACACCTCGCTGACGGGCGGCCTTGCCGACTACGGTTTTGCGGCGGCCGAGGCGTTGAAGATCGCAGCCGAGGACTTCTCCGGCTTCGAGGTCGATGGTGTGTCCTACGGCATCGAGCTCATCATCCGTGACGACAAGGGCGAGCCCGCCGAGGCGCCCGTCGTCGCGCAGCAGCTCGTCGATGAAGGGGTCGTCGGCGTCATCGGTACGCTGACCTCAGGTGCCGCCAACGCGGCGCTCCCGATTTACAACGCTGCGGGCATCCCGATGATCTCGGGTTCCGCGACCGCTCCGGACCTCACCGAGCAGGGCTTCGAGAACTTCTTCCGCACCTGCCTGCGTGACGACGTCCAGGGCGAGGCACTGGGCCTGTGGGCTGTCGAGCTCGGCGCCGAGAAGGCCGTCATCATGGACGACCGCGGCGACTACGCTGTCGCGCTCGGCAACGAGGTCCAGGGCACCCTTGAGGCCGAGGGCGTCGAGGTGCTTCGCCAGGAGGGCCAGGAGGGCGATGTCGACTTCTCCGCCCAGGTGAGCAACATCATGGCCTTCGATCCTGACGTCGTGATCTTCACCGGTTACCACCGCGAGGCCGGACTGCTGTTCAAGCAGCTTCGCGAGGCGGGTTCCGAGGCCCAGTTCATGGGCGGCGACGGCATCAAGTCCAACGAGATCGCCGAGGGTGCCGGTGGCGCCGAGAACGTCGAGGGCACCTTCTCGACGTTCGGCGGCTTCGCCCAGGAGGGCATGCCCGGCTACGAGGAGTTCGCTGCTCGGTTCCTTGAGGCGACCGGCGTCGAGGCCGGCCCGTACTCCGAGAACAACTACGATGCGCTTGGCGCGCTCGTTGAGGCCATCGTGACCGCCCAATCGTTCGAGAGCGCTGACATCATCAGCGCACTGGGCGAGATCTCGTTCGCCGGCGTTCAGGGAACGCTTGCGTTCGACGAGAACGGTGACGTCTCCGTTCCCGGTGGCGCCGGCACCGACCTGATCCCGCGCTTCGAGTTCCGTGACGGCGACTGGGTGTTTATCGGCTAGTGCCATCACGCATGGATGACACGAGGGCCGGACGATTCGTCCGGCCCTCGTCGCACTCCTCTGCTACAGTGTGTGAGGCACGAATGCCGGTCAGCCGCACGACGCGTGACTGTAACGGCGGATCTCGGACGGAAAGGACGGCATGTCGCCTGAGTACATCTTCGGCCTGACGGTCTCGGGCCTGACGGTCGGCATGATCTACGCCCTCATCGCGCTCGGCTACACGATGGTCTATGGCGTCTTGCAGCTCATCAACTTCGCGCACGGAGAAGTGTTCACGATCGGCGGGTACATCGCCGCAAGCACGCTCATCTGGATCGGCGTGGACGCGACGACGCCGCTCGCGATCAAGATCGCTTACTTCGCGGTGGCCGTGCTCGTATCACTCGTGCTCACCGCAACCCTTGGCTGGGCGATCGAGCGCGTCGCGTACCGCCCCTTGCGCGGCCAGACGCGCATCATCGCGCTCCTTTCGGCCATCGGCGTCTCGATCTTTCTGCAGAACATGATCGTGATCATTTTCGGGC
>SLCP01000042.1 GCA_007125735.1 Coriobacteriia bacterium
AGGACCTCCCGTCGTGTGTGCTTGCCGACGTGCTCGCTGCCACCGGCTTGCGCCAGCTGCACATCGCAGAGACGGAGAAGTACGCGCACGTCACATTCTTCCTGAATGGCGGGGCCGAGGAACCCAAGTCCGGCGAGGAGCGTATCCTCGTCCCGAGTCCCCGTGTGGCCACCTACGACCTCCAGCCCGAGATGAGTGCTCCCGGGGTGACCGACGAGCTCGTAGCCGCGATCGATGCCGAGCGGGCCGATGTCTACATCGTCAACTACGCCAACTGCGACATGGTGGGCCACACCGGCGTGTTCGACGCCGCGGTCGCCGCGGTCGAAGCGGTCGATGCCGGAGTGGGCCGTGTGGTCGAGGCGACCCTCGCCAAGGGCGGCGCCGCACTCATCACCGCCGATCACGGGAACGCCGAGGCGATGCTCGAGCCGGATGGCAGCGGACCGTTCACGGCGCACACCCTCTCAGACGTCCCGCTCATCGCGGTCGGTACGGAAGCTACCGCGCTCGATGATGGTGGCATCTTGGCAGACGTGGCACCCACGGTCTGTGCGCTCCTCGGCATCGATCAGCCCGAGGAGTGGACGGGCCGCAGCCTATTGGTATACTGAGTGGCCGCGCGGCGCGCAGGCGCCGCGGGTTGGTCGAGCAAGGAGAGAGATCCGTGAACCCGTTCGTTGTATTCCTTATGGGAGTCCATATCGTCGCCTCGGTGGGCCTCGTCGTGCTCATCTTGCTCCACTCGGGCAAGGGCACCGGCGTATCTTCGATGTTCACCGGCATGATGCCTACCGCCTCATCGGGCACGGGCATCATGGAGAAGAACCTCGACCGGTTCACCATCGTCGCCGCCGCGACGTTCGTGACCACGACCCTCCTGTTGATGATCACCTACTGATCCTGGTTGTCGTATCATCGATAATCCAAGAGCCTGAATCATCGTACGGGTCCACATCGTGGGCCCGTATCTTTTTGCTCTCACCCCCGCTGGCGTGCGCTTGTGCCCGCTTGCCTCAGCCTGCGACAAGATAGACACTTATGAGCAATGCGTGTGGCAGATGGGTGGCCGAACCGCCATCGGGGACGGCGCTCATACCAGGTGCAGTGGCCGCATAGAGGTCACTCGTCGCAGGAAGGGAGGCACTACGTTGTCTGGCAGATTCCGTAAGTCGCTTGCGCTTCTGCTGGTCTTCGGTCTCGTCTTCTCGGTTCTCGGTCTCGGCGCGTGCGCGCCTGCCGAGCCTGAGGAGCCGACAGACACCGAGGAGCCGGTGTCCGAGGGTCCGGTCGAGGGCGGCACGTTCAACTTCTACATCAGTGAGCCGGCCTACATCGATCCTCTGAACTTGTTCGAATCGGAGGGGATACAGGTCGGTCAGGCGGTCTTCGATAGCCTCGTAGCCTTCGACCCGCTCACCTCGGAGATCAGGCCGGCCGCCGCAGAGAGCTGGGAGGCCAACGAGGACGCGACCGTATGGACGTTCAACCTCGTCCAAGGCGCCACGTTCCACAACGGTCGTGAGGTCACGGCCGCTGACTTCAAGTACGCATGGGAGCGGATCGCCAATCCCGAGAACGAGTCGGAGATCCCGTATCACCTTGCGGCGATCCTCGGATACGACGAGATGCAGGACGGCACCGCGACCGAGCTTGAAGGGGTCGTGGCGGTCGACGACTACACCCTCGAAGTCACGCTCAAGTACCCGTGGGCCGACTTCCAGTACGTGGTCGGGCACGTCGCCCTCGCGCCGATCCCCGCTGAAGAGGTCGAGGCCGGCGAGTTCAGCGAGATGCCGATCGGGAACGGTCCGTTCAAGATGAGCGAGCCATGGGCGCGCGACCAGTACATCAAGGTCGAGCGCTTCGATGACTACTACGGCGATCGACCCTACATCGACGCGATCGAGTTCAAGATCCTCGCCGACCAGGACACCGCGTGGCTCGAGTTCCAGGCCGGGACGATCGACTTCACTCAGATTCCCACCGGCCAGATCCAGTCGAGTATCGACCAGTGGGGCGAGAGCCCTGATGGCTATACCGCCAACCCTGGCGAGCAGGTACTCCTCGGTACCGAACTCGCGGTCTACTATCTGCTCATGAACAACGAGGACGAGGTGCTCCAGGACCCGGTCGTCAGGCGCGCGCTGTCGCTTGCCGTCGATCGTCAGGCGATCTGCACGACCGTCTTCGAGGACACCCGCGAGCCGGCGACGGGCATCGTGCCCGACGGTATCGTCGGCTTCCAGGACGATGCGTGGGAGTACTCGCGCTACGATCCGGACCAGGCACGTGAGCTTCTGGCCGAGGCGGGCTACCCGGACGGCGAAGGTTTCCCGAAGATCACGCTCGAGTACAACACCGGTGCGGGTCACGAGGACATCCTGCAGCTCGTCCAGAATGACTTCCGCGACATCGGTATCGAGGCCGAGCTGGAAGGCATGGAGTGGGCCCAGTACCTCGACATGCTGACCGAGCGGACCTACCAGATCGGTCGTCTGGGCTGGATCAGCTCGTACCCGATCATGGACTACTTCCTCTACCCGCTCTTCCACTCGGAGAGCGCCGACAACTACGCGTTCTACGTCAACCCCGAGGTCGATGAGATGCTCGAGGAAGCGCGTATCACCGTCGACGACGACGAGCGCATCGAGCTCTACCGCGAGATCGAGCGCATGGTCGGCGACGACGCACCGATGATGCCGCTGA
>SLCP01000160.1 GCA_007125735.1 Coriobacteriia bacterium
GCAGGCCGGACTCCGCTCGCGTAGACTCACACTCGTGGAGCTTGGACCGCGACGGCAGGAGCAGCGCTCATGAGCGTGGACATCAGCGGCCATACGAAACTCGCGGGCATCATCGGCATGCCGCTCGACCACACGCTCTCCCCGGCCATGCACAACGCCGCGTACGAGGCGGTCGGACTCGACTGGGCCTACGTGCCGCTGCCCATCGCCGAGGAGGAGCACCTTGCTCGGGTCGTCTCTGCGATCCGCGTGCTCCCATTCGTGGGCTTCAATGTCACCATGCCCTACAAGCAGTCCATCCTCGAACTGTGCGACGAGGTCGCCTTGACCGCCCGCATGGCGGGCGCGGTCAACGCGGTGCACTGCTCGGATGGCCGGCTCGTCGGCTACAACACGGATGGTCGCGGACTCATCGACTCGCTCGCGACCGACGTCGGCTTCGATTCGGCTGAACGTGACGTCGTTGTCTTGGGAGCGGGAGGAGCGGCTGGGGCGGCCGTGGTCTCGTTCATCCTCTCGAAGGCGGCGCGCGTCACCATTCTGAACCGGACGGTCGAGAATGCCGAGGTCCTCGCCGACAGAGTGCGAACACATGCGCGCGACACCGAGGTCTCAGCAGTTCAACTCGACGACCTCGCGTCAGCCGTTGTCTCCTCGGCGGACCTGGTGGTCAACGCGACCCCGGTCGGCATGGCTTCCGGCGACCCGAGCCCGATTCCCGGCGAATGGCTTCACTCCGGGCAGATCGTTGCCGACATGATATACGCGGCCTCCGACACACCGCTGATGCGCGCAGCGACGGAAGCGGGGGCGCGTGCGGTCGACGGATTGGGAATGCTGGTGTCTCAAGGCGCGACCGCGATTGAGATCTGGAGCGAGGGCGCGCAACTCGAGGCTCCGCGAGACGTCATGCGCACGGCCGCGCAGGCGGCGCTCGAACGGAGTGGGCGGAGGATGATAGACGCGACATGAGTGCGGCCAGCAGCAAGCGCCTCGGGCGTCTCCTCGTCCAGGCGGGACTCATAACCGACGAGCAGCTCGAGGAGGCACTCCTCGCGATGGCGGACGGGAGCACGCTCACCAGCGCTCTCGACGACCTCGGGCACGCCTCGGAGTCCGCGATCGCCCACGCGGTCGCCGACCAGATGGGCCTCGTCTTCATCGATCTGGCCGCATACGACATCGATCCCAACGCCGCCACGAGCCTGTCGTCGGACCTTGCGCGTAGGTACACGGTCCTTCCCGTGAAGATCCAAGACGATGAGCTCATGGTCGCGATGTCGGACCCGGCCAACATCTTTGCTATCGACGACCTGCGAATCGTCACCGGCTACGAGATCAAACCCGTCGTCGCCGTAGAGAGCGAGCTGTTCCAGGCGATCGAGCGTTTCGCGGCGTCGCAGCAGGACGTCGACGGGATGGTGGGCGACCTCCAGGACTCGGTGTCCTCCGGCGACGAGGAAGAGGACCTCGAGGCTGCCGAGGACGAGGAGTCTGCGGTCGCCAAGCTCATGAACGTGATCGTCACCGAGGGAATCCGTCAGGGCGCCGGCGACATCTACATCGAGCCGCACGAGCACGAGCTGCGGGTGCGCTTCAGGGTCGACGGCGTGTGCCAGGAGATCTTCCGCAGCCCCAAGAAGATGCAGCGCCAACTCATCAGCCGGCTCAAGATCTCCTCGGGCATGGATATAGCCGAGAAGCGCACCCCGCAGGACGGGCGGTTCGGCGTCGTGCTCGACGGCAAAGGAGTCGACTTCCGCGTCGCCGTGCTGCCACTCGTGCACGGCGAGCTTGCCGTCTTGCGTCTGTTGCGCAAGGACTCGATCATGATGTCTCTCGAGGACCTCGGCTTCCTCGAGCAGCCCCTGAACCGCCTGCTCGAGGCATTGTCGCTGCCGTACGGCGCGATTCTCGTCACGGGCCCGACCGGCTCTGGAAAATCGACTACCCTGTATGCCGCGATCAACCGTACGAACGACATCACGACGAACCTCATCACCGTCGAAGACCCGGTCGAGTACCGTCTGGCGGGCTTGTCGCAGGTCCAAGTCCACGAGAAGGCGGGAATGACGTTCGCCGCCGCGCTGCGGTCTATCCTGCGTCAGGACCCCGACACCGTCATGATCGGCGAGATCCGCGACGCCGAGACCGGCACGATCGCCATCGAGGCGGCCCTCACCGGGCACCTCGTGTTGTCGACGCTCCACACCAACGATGCGCCCTCCGCGGTGACGCGTCTCACCGAGATGGGTATCGAGCCGTTCCTGACCGCCTCGGCCATCACGTGCGTGCTTGCGCAACGTCTTGCGCGCCGTCTCTGTGCCGACTGCAAGGAGCAGTACACGCCGGAGGAGGAGGCGCTCGAGCGTGTCGGGTTCCCGTTCGAGCCGGGCAACCCGCCCCGGATCTACCGTGCGCGCGGATGCAACAAGTGCAACAACATCGGATACCGGGGCAGGATGGGCGTCCATGAGGTGCTCACCATGTCCGAGACCCTCGAGCGCATGACAGTGGAGAACGCATCTGCCGACGACATCCGCCGGCAAGCTGTTTCCGAGGGAATGAAGACCCTGAGGGACGATGGCTTCGAGAAGGTCCGAATGGGCATGACCTCCATCGAGGAGATCATGCGAGTCGTCGTGTAGGGAACGCTACATCGGCGCAGGGTAACGGGTATTCTCGGTTGTGCCGATA
>SLCP01000054.1 GCA_007125735.1 Coriobacteriia bacterium
CCGGGTGTGACGCGGTGCGCGTCGCGGGCGAGGAGGCGGGCCGATGACGCTCGAGTCGGTCGTCTTCGCCGTGCTCTCGGGATTCGCGCTCACCGGCGGTATCGTCACGGTGTTCGCGCGCGACGTCACCCGCATGGTCGTGGGGCTTGCCGCGTTCCTGCTCGCGATCGCAGGCTTCTTCGTCTACTGGAAGGCGTCGTTCCTCGGCGTCGTGCAACTCTTCGTGTACGTGGGCGGCGTGCTCGTGCTCTTCGTGTTCGCGATCATGCTCGTCCACCGCTCCACGCAAGGCTCGCCGGACCTCGAGACGCGCCACGACATCGCCGCGCTCACGGTGGCGGGCGGCCTGTTCATCATGGTCGTGACCGCGCTTCGGGACTTCGTGCACGACCCGGTCGCCGGCGCCATCCAGACGGGGACCGATGAGGTCGCGGCGGTCCTCCTCGGCCCGATGCTCGCGCACTTCGAGATGGCGGCGGTGCTGCTGCTCGCCGTCCTCGTCGCCGTGGTCATCATCGTGGGAGGGGAGGAGCGATGAACCTCGTCGTCGTGGCGATGTTGCTCTTCTCGCTCGGCCTCTACGGCGTGCTCACGCGCCGCGACCTCGTTGCCGTGCTCGCGTCGGTCGAGGTCATGCTCGGCTCGGCAACACTGCTGCTCGTAGGGCTCGCGGCGACCGGCGAGCTGATCGCCGGCACGCAGGTGGGCGGCGGCATGGTCGAGGCGACCGGGGTGATCATCATCGTGCTCGCGGCGGCAGAGGCCGCTATCGGGCTCGCGCTCGTGGTGGCGGTTGCACGCCGCTTCCGCACGACGCGTATCGACGAGCTCACCGGAGTCAAGGGGTAGCGGGTGGCGGACATCGTGACATACGGCTGGAGCGTGGTGGCGGTGCCGCTCGTGGTAGCGGTGCTCGCCGCGACGCTCGGCCGTGCGCTCGGCACGCGGGTGGCGCTGCTCGCGGCGCTCGCGCCTGCGTGGGTGCTCGCTGTGGGCGTGGCTGCGAGCGCACGCGTGCTCGGCGGCGAGGAGGGCGTTCTCGCCTCAGGCTCCGTCGAGTGGCTCGGTGCGGGTCTGACCGCCGGGTGGGCGATCGACGGACTGACGGCGCTCATGCTGGTAGTTGTGGGCCTCGTCGCGCTCCTCGTGGTGGTGTTCTCCCACGGGTACCTGTGTGCCGATGAGGCCTTGCCGCGCTACTTCGGGGCGCTTGCGCTCTTCACCGCTGCGATGTCGACGCTCGTGATCGCCGATGGGTTCCTCGGCCTGTTCATCGGATGGGAGCTCGTGGGCGTGTGCTCTTATCTGCTGATCGGCTTCTGGTTCACCAAGCCGGAGGCCTCTGCGGCGGCCGTGAAGGCGTTTCTGACCACGCGGGTGGGAGACGTGGGGTTGCTGCTCGCGCTCGCGTTGCTCTGGCGCGAGGTGGGGGACTTGTCGTATGCGGCCGTGTTCGCCGCGGTCCCGCAGTTGAACGCTGCCACCGTGAGCGCGGTCGCCGTTCTACTGCTCGTGGGGGCGGCGGGCAAGTCCGCTCAGTTCCCGCTCCACATCTGGCTGCCCGACGCGATGGAGGGCCCCACACCGGTCTCCGCGCTCATCCACGCGGCGACCATGGTCGCGGCCGGCGTCTTCCTGCTCGCGCGTGCGTGGCCGATCGTGGGCGCTTCGGCCGACGCCCAGATGCTCATCCTCGTCATCGGCGGCTTCACCGCGCTGGCCGCGGCCGGTGCGGCCGGGGCCCAGCGCGACATCAAAGCTGTGCTCGCGTACTCGACGATCAGCCAGCTCGGCTTCATGTTCGCCGCCATCGGGGCGGGAGCATGGGTCGTCGCGATGTTCCATCTCGTCACGCACGCCGCGTTCAAGGCACTCCTCTTCCTCGGTGCCGGAAGCGTCATTCACGCCACCGGCTCGCAGCGCCTCGAGGCGATGGGCGGCCTCGCGCGCAAGATGCCGCTCACGACGACGACGTGGCTCATCGGCGCCGGTGCGCTCGCCGGCATCCCGCCGCTTGCCGGGTTCTTCAGCAAAGACGAGGTCTTGCACGCGGTGGTCGGTGCGGATCTCGGCTGGGGCGTGATGCTCTTCGCCGCGAGCGCGCTCACGGCGTTCTACGTCGCGCGGACCACGGTGCTCGTGTTCTTTGGGAGCTACCGCGGAGCCGGCGAGCCGCACGAGGGCGGCTGGGACCTGCGCGTGCCGCTCGTCGTGCTTGCGGTCGCTGCAGCGGGTCTCGGGTTCGCCGGCGGCCCGATCTCAGAACTTGCGGGCGGCCATCACGGCGAGATCGACCTGCTCGTGGCGAGCATCGCGACCGCGCTCGCCATCCTCGGTATCGCGGTAGGTGCGCTCTCCGCGTGGCGGCCGAAGCACGGCGCCGACGTCACCAAGCTCGCGTTCGTGGGCCCGCTCCGCTGGGCGCGCAACGGTTGGGGCTTCGACGAGATCGTGGCCCTCTTTATCACTCGTCCTGCATGCGTCACGGCGCGCGCCTTCGACCGCATCGTCGACCGGGGACTCATCGACCGGGCCGTGGATGGCGTCGGCGCGTTCGCGCGCCTCGTCGGCCGCGGATACTCGGCGCTGCAGGGCGGCGACACCCAGTGGTACGCGACCATGCTCGGCGCCGGCACCGTCGCACTCCTCGCGCTCGTCGCCTATCTCGGCAGGGGGGTGTGACGCGATGATCG
>SLCP01000085.1 GCA_007125735.1 Coriobacteriia bacterium
ATGCCGATCTGCTGCACGAGCTGGCCTTCGAGAGTCCCTACCATGATCGCCTTGTCGGTCGCGACGTAGAGGCGGTCTCCCCACACGCTCACATCGGTGGGGATGAGGTCCGGGAATACGACGATGTCGAGCGGCTCGAGATTCTGGTCGAACGTGAGGATCGCCCTCTCTTGCTTGGAGAGCACGAAGATGCGACCGTCTTCTGCCACCGCCGTCGAGATCGGGTAGACGAACCCGTAGTCCTCGCCGGTAAGCCCGTTGATACTGCCGACGTAAGCGCCGTCCATCTCGAAGATGACCACGCGGTGTTTCATGGTGTCGGCGACGTAGATCCTGCCGTCAGGGCCGATGGTCGCATCGGACGGCCGGTTGAGGAGGTCGCCCTCGAAGCCGTATATCGAGTGCGAGAACCGGAAGTTCTCGTTATCGGCCAGAGCCTGGTCCTCGCCCGCGAGCTGCGCCGGACGCGTCAGCAGGTAGTAGGAGAACAGCAGCAGGAAAAGCAGGAGGAGGAGGAGTATGAGCGCGAGCAGATACTTCCTGACCCTGCTGTCCCGGAACACGACGTTGCCAGTAGCCACGAATACCTCCAGTTGTCAGCGTTACTCTTGCGCGCCGTCGGTCGGCTCGGTCGCCTCGTCCGGCTCCCCGCCGGAACCTCCCTGCAGGCGAGCTATGGCCTCCGTGGCCCTCTCGTCTTCGGGCATGAACGTCAAGACCGCCTTGTAGTCGAGGATGGCGTTCTCGACCTCACCCATCTTCTCGAGGATGACGGCGCGGTCGTAGTACAAGTCAGCGGCCTCGGGGAAGTACACGAGCGCGCTGTTGAGCGCGACCATCGCGTTCTCGTAATCCCCCTGCGCTTCGAAAGCGCGCGCCATCTCGACGTAGAGAAGGTAGAACCAGTCTGAGGTCTTGTCCTCGGAGCGCTCGAGCGCCTCGTTCATGCTCGCGATGGCGTTGGCGTAGCGGCCGAGCTGACGCTGCGCCATGCCGGCCACGAGAAAGCCGCTCCCGTCCTCCGGATTCAGCCGCTGGGCGAACTCGGCTTCCCTCAAAGCGTCGGAGAAGCGGCCCACCGACAGGTACGCCGCGGCGAGCGTGGAGCGGCCCTCGGGATCGTCTGGATCGGCCTGGACCGCTCGCTCGGCAGACATCACCGCGCGCTCGCCTTCCGTGCGCGGCGTGTCGGTCGTTCGCGGATTCAGCATCGTGTTGACGACGAGACCGCCGGCGACGAGCACCCCGACCGCGAGCAGGTACGTGGACACCTTCAGGACAGTAAGCGTTTGGCGGGAGTTCAACTGCGCACCTCCGGACGTGTGACCTAGCGCAAGGCCTCGGGGTTTCCGATCATCTGTTCGATCCTGAGCGCTTCGTCTTCCCCTCTGATGAGGGTGAACACGATCTCTCGTTCGATGTTGTACGGCTGGGCCACGGGCTCGCCGGTGCTCGCGTCCACGAAGTAGGACTCGTCGAGGAACTCGTACCTGAGGCGCGGCTCGAGCTGATCGACGGAGGTGGGGATGTACTTCACGTCCGAGTGGACCCGGACCCGTTCCACGCCCTCCTGGCGGTCGAGTTCTCGCGCCTCTTCCCACTCGGCCATGAGGCGATCGCTGAAGACCTCGGAGAGGCGCTCGGCATCACCCTCGGTCCACGCCTCGACGGCTCGCTCGACCGTCTCGAGCAGCTCGTCCTTGATCGGCGTGATGTTGCGGCCGGTCTGAGTCTCGGTCACCTCGACCCGCGTGATCTCGACGGGTGGCGACTGCCGGCAGCCGGAAAGCGATGCGAGGGCAGCCAGCGCGATCGCGAGCACGACGGCCGGTGCGATGAGGGTGAGTCGTGCCTGCAGCCGGGTGGTCATCTAGTTGACGACCCCCACGACCTCGGCCTCAGCGTTGAATCCGCCGGTGAAGCGTCCGACTTCGATGTCGAAGGAACGGGCCTGACCGGCAGCGACGTCACGGACGTTAGCCTCCATGACCTTCTGCAAGCCGCCACGCTTGTCTCTGATCTCGAACTGGATGACGACGGCTTGGAGGTCCCTGGCTGTTCCGTTGCGAACCTCACCTGCGACCCGCGCGATGCCGTAGCTGTCCCGGTAGAGGTTGAACACTCTTACCTGGGTGCTCTCGATGAGCGCCGGGTCGGTGTTCACGTCTCCGATGGGCGCCTCTTCTGCGGCGGTCTCTCCACGAAGTCCGCCTCCGCCGAGTCCTGGCAGGGCGGCGGCATCGAAGTAGAAGACGTAAACCGCTCCGGCTACGAGCACGAGAGCGAGCACCACTATGACCGCGCGCACGCCAACACCACCCAACGGTTATCTGGATTTCGACTCGGGCATGCGACCCGCAGCCCGGCTACCGACTTCATGAAGAATATCACGAGCCCATCCTACCACCGTCGAACCCGCGCACGAGCATCTTCATAGAACGTCCACGAGTGGGCGGGCGCCTCTACCCCGCGGCCACCTTCTCCTTGACGGCCTCGATGAGCCCGCCCTTCTCGATGATGTCCTTCACGAACGGCGGGAAGGGCTGCGCGCGGAAGGTCTCGCCGGTGGTCGTGTTGACGATGACGCCCGCGTCCGCGTCGACCTCCACCTCGTCGCCGTTCGAGATACCGGCGACCGCCTCGGGCGACTCCATGATGGGAAGCCCGGTGTTGATGGCGTTG
>SLCP01000101.1 GCA_007125735.1 Coriobacteriia bacterium
ACCACGGCGTCGGTCTCGACCTCGATGACCGCACAGGCCGCCTCGCGTGCCACCTGCTGCCGCCATGTCCGCTGGTGGCGGAGATAGCCGCGGTCGCACACCAGGCAAGCGGCGTTCTCCGCCGCGCGGACCGCCGTTTCCGGCGGGTGTCCGAGCATGACCGCGAAGGCGAGGTACGGGTTGCACGCGGGGTCGGGCGAGCGCAGCTCGATGCGGGTCGCGTTCTCCTTGCCCGGCTTGTACATCGGGACACGCACGAGCGCGGAGCGGTTGCGGTGCGCCCAGCAGATGTAGACGGGGGCCTCGTAGCCAGAGACGAGCCGCTTGTAGCTGTTGACCCACTGGTTCGTGATCGCGCACGTGCCGCGTGCGTGGTGGAGGATGCCGGCGATGTAGGACTTCGCGGTCTGCGAGAGGTGGTGAGGGTCGTCGGCGTCGTAGAACGCGTTCTTCCCGTCTTTGAAGAGCGACTGGTGCACGTGCATCCCGCTACCGGCCTCGCCGTAGAGCGGCTTAGGCATGAACGTCGCGTACACGCCGTTCTCCTGAGCGACCTCTTTGACCACCACGCGGTAGGTCATGACGTTGTCGGCCATGGTGAGCGCATCGGTATAGCGCAGGTCGATCTCGTGCTGGCTCGGCCCCACCTCGTGGTGGCTGTACTCGACCTGGATGCCGAAGCGCTTGAGGGCTCGCACCGTGTCCATCCGCAGGTCGACCGCAAGGTCGCGCGTCGTCTGGTCGAAGTACGTGCCGAGATCGAGGACCTCGGGCTCGCGATCGCCCTTGAGGTAGTAGTACTCGAGCTCCGGCCCCACGTACATCGTGAAGCCCATCTCGGCGGCGCGATCGAGGTTACGCTTGAGCACGTAGCGTGGGTCGGCACCGTAGGGAGTGCCGTCGGGCCGCACGATGTCGCAGTACATCGTCGCCACGAGCACGCCCTTCTGGCGCCACGGCAGGATCTGCAGCGTGGACGGATCGGGCAACGCGATCATGTCGGATTCTTCGATGCGCGCGAAACCCTGGATCGAACTTCCGTCGAAGCCCATCCCCTCGGTCATCGCGATCTCGAGTTCCTCGACGTCGATGGTGAAGCTCTTAAGGAAGCCGAGGACGTCAGTGAACCACAAGTGGATGAACTCGATCTTCTGGTCTTTGACCGCCTTGACCACGTCGTGGCGTGCCTGCTGGGGCATGGCTCCTCCTCGGAGACGGGACGATGCGAGTGACGAAGACTGGATCGCGAGCGGTGCACACGGGTAACGATAGCGCAATCCGGCTGGTTTGAGAGGGGGGTGGTACCGGACCCGCTCCTCACCGCAGCGCGATCGTTCCCGGTGAGCCTCTCCTCAGCCGATGAGGGCTACAACGTCGACATCTGCACGTTGGAGAAGCGGCGGCGGTAGAAGGTCATGTAGTCCACCTTCCGCTCGAGCGCATCGATGACCGGGTAGGCGAAGTTGACCTTCTCGAGCTTCATGACGCTGCCAAAGCCTCCCGGCGAGAACACGTTGATCTCCATGAGCTTGTCACCGACGATGTCGAGCCCCACGAGGAACATCCCGTCAGCCACGAGCTTAGGACGCACGATCTCTGCGATGCGCAGGTGCGTCTCGGTGATGTGTGCGTGAGCGATCTGGCCGCCGACGTGCACGTTGGAACGCATGTCGTCACCACGCCTCACCCGCCTGAACGCAGCGTACTTTCCCTTGTACCGCAGCGGCTGGCCGTTCATCATGAACAACCGCGTGTCGCCCTCCTCGGCCTCCTCGAGGTACTCCTGGATGATGACGTAGCCGTCGCGCGTGAGCGCATCGATCATCTGGTTGACGTTCTTGGCCGAGGCATCATCGACCATGAACACCCCCGTGCCACCGGAACCCTGGAGCGGCTTGAGTACGGCACGGCCGCCCTCCTCTTTGATGAACGCCTTGACCTCGTCGCGATCGCGTGTGATGAGCGTGCGCGGACGTACCTCCTCGGGGAAGAGCTGGAAGTACATCTTGTGCATCGCTTTCGCGAGCCCGTTCGGATCGTTCAGCACGATGACGCCGTTGCGCAGCGCGACCCGCCCGAAGTCCACGCCAGCAGCCTGCGCCCACGGACGCCACCCCACCTCTTCTGAAGGATCGTTGCGCAGCATGAGCACGTCGAGGTCGTCCACGGTGATGCGTCGCGTGCGGGCCTTGGAGCCGCGCAGTCCGGACAGGTACGCCGAGCCGGCCTTGTAGTTACCTTTGGGAGCGTGGCGGGCGCGCGCCCGGATCTTCTCGTCGGGGTCGTAGGCGAAGTCGCCGGGCTGCATGATCCACGCTTCGTGACCGCGGTTGATGGCGGCCATCGCAAGCCGCGTGGTCGTGTATCCCGCCTGCTCGGTGTCGATGTCGTTGACGAGAAAACCGATCTTCATGCTTGGCTCCGCCTCTCCACAAGGTCGGTGACGGACAGGCCGCTGCGCACGCTCTCGAGCCGAATCCGTACGTCGGCACGGTGCAGGTATCGCGGCAGAACAGCCACCGGCGCGAGCACTCGTCTCATCAGCAACTCATCGATCACCGGCAGGTGAGCCATCGACACCTTGCCGAGGAACAGATGGTCGAACTCGCAGCCATTGGCCATATGGTTAAGTATTCCCGTAAGGCCGCGAAGGTACATCGCGTCCTTG
>SLCP01000214.1 GCA_007125735.1 Coriobacteriia bacterium
GCCGAGAAGTCCCTCACGAACGCGCGTGCCATCTCGGCGAGGAGCGCGTCCTCCTCGGCCAGGATGCGCATCGAGCGCGCGAGTGTGGTGCGGAAGGCGGGTTCGATGCGCTCGAGGGCGGGCAGCAACTCGTGGCGGATGCGCGCGCGGGTGCGGGAGGTATCGACGTTGGTGGCGTCCTCGCGCCACGCGCCGCCCTGACTTTCGAGCCACGCACGCACCGCGGCGCGATCGCAGTCGAGCAGTGGGCGCACGATACGGCCGCGCACGTGGCGGATCGAGCCGAGACCGCCCGCACCGGAGCCGGCCAGCAAGCGCATGCAGAGCGTCTCGATGCGGTCGTCGAGCGTGTGGGCGACCGCGATGCGCGCGTCGGCGGGCTGGGTGCCCGCTGCGGCCGCGCGGGCATCGGCCTCCTCCTCGGCGAACCGGTAGCGCACCTCGCGCCCCGCGTCCTCGAGGTTGAGGCCGCCGGCCTCCGCGTGCGCGGCGACATCGAAGCGCACGGTGCTACACGCGATGTCGAGGCGTGCGCACTCGGCGGCAACGAACTCCTCGTCGGCGTCGGCCTCAGCCCCGCGTAGCAGATGATTGACGTGCAGCACGCTTACGCGCAGGTCTTCGCCGAGGTGGCCCTCGGCCAGCAGGTGCAGCATCGCCATCGAATCGGCGCCGCCGGAGACCATCGCGACGCAGACGCTGCCCGCGGGCAACAGGGCGTGCTCCTCGGCGGTGGCACGCGCGATATCGACGAGCGTGTTCATGCACGTAGCATACCCCGCGGAGGTGACACCGGCAGTGCGCGTCTGGCCCGGGAGCAAGAAACCGGCGCTACGCCTCGAGCCCGCGGGGGGTCAGGAGGCGCTCGGTCACCGCGAGGAGCGAGTCGGCGACCACCGCGAGGAGCGCTGCAGCCGTCGCGCCCTGGAGGACGTAGGCGAAGTTCTGGACGTTGATGCCGCGGATGATCGGGTCGCCGAGTCCCCCGGCGCCTACGGCCGCGGCGACGGTTGCGGTGCCGATGTTGATGACCACCGAGGTGCGCACCCCGGCCATGATCACACGGGCGGCGAGCGGGACCTCGAGCGTGAGCAGGATCCGGGCCCGGCCCATCCCCATGCCGCGAGCGGCGTCCACGAGGGTACGGGGCACGCCCTCGATCCCGGCGACGGTGTTGCTCACCACCGGAAAAAGGCCGTAGAGGAAGAGCGCAACGATCGCCGGCCCGAGTCCGAACCCGAGGATCGGCACCATGAGCGCGAGGACCGCGATGGGCGGGAACGTCTGCCCGAAATCGACCGCAGCCGCCACGACCTCACGGAAGTCGGCGCCCGATGGCCGCGTCACCCACACGCCGAGGGGGATGCCAACGAGCATCGTGAGCCCGCTCGAGAAACCTACGATCGCGAGGTGCCGGACGACGAGGTCCGCGAGCGTCACGCCGGGGTAGACGGGGTTCGCGCTTCCCGGGAAGATCGCCGACAGCGCGCGCTCCCACAGCGGCTGCTGTGCCACGAGCCACGCGAAGGCGACCACCAGTGCGAGCGCGCCAGCCGCACTCGCGTACCTGCGACCCGTGGCGCTCATTCCACTTCCCCCTCACCGGTGTCGGCAGGCGCGCCGAGGACCTCGCCCTCGGCCAGGTTCGACACGTGCGCGTCGCTCCCCGACATCGTCTGCTCGATTGCCCGGAGCGACACCTCGCCGAGGAGCCGGCCGCGGTCATCGACGACAGCGAGATCGCGGAAGCCCAGGCCGAGCATCTGGGAGAGCGCGTCTTTGAGCGTGGTGTCGGGGGTCGCCGCGGCCTCGCGCCAGTCGACGCGCGTGCCAGCCTCCTCGGCAGGGGTTCCAGCGGCGAGCACGCGACAATCGACCCAGCCTTCAAGAACGCCGTCGTCGTCGACGAGGTAGACGAATCGGCCACCAGAGCATGCCGCGACATCGATCTTGCGGGTGCCGTCCGCGGTCATCACGACGTCGGTACGCATGACATCCGCAACGCGCACGCGACCGAGCCGCTTCAGTGCCCGGTCGGCACCCACGAAGTCGTGGACGAACTTGCTCGCCGGGTGGTCGAGGAGCGCCTCGGGGGCATCGTACTGCTCGAGGCGCCCGGTGCGCATGAGCGCGATGCGGTCGCCGAGCCTGATCGCCTCGTCGACGTCGTGGGTGACCAGCACGACCGTCTTGCGCACCTCGCGCTGGATGCGCTCGAACGCCGCCTGAAGGCGCTCGCGGGTGAGCGGATCGACCGCGCCGAACGGCTCGTCCATGAGGAGCACGGGCGGGTCGGCCGCGAGCGCGCGTGCGACGCCCACGCGTTGTGCCTGACCGCCGGAGAGCTGGCGAGGGTACTTCTCGGCGTACTCGGCAGGCTCGAGGCCCACGACCGCAAGGAGCTCACGGACGCGGGACGCGATGCGCTCGCGCTTCCAGCCGAGGAGACGCGGGACGGTCGCGATGTTCTCGGCTACGGTCAGGTGCGGGAAGAGCCCCACCGACTGGATCACGTAGCCGATGCGGCGCCGCAGCTCCTCAGGCGAGACCGACATGACGTCCTCGCCGTCGATCTCGATGAGCCCGCTCGTGGGCTCGATGAGGCGGTTGATCATGCGCAGCGTCGTCGTCTTGCCGCACCCGCTCGGGCCGATGAGCACGGACACCTCGCCGGTCGGGACCTCGAGGCTGATGCGATCCACCGCGAGCGTCTCGCCGTAACGCTTCGTCACCTCGGTCAGCCTGATCATGCGGCAGCCTCCTCACGGATGCCCGGCGAGACGACGACGCGGCCGAGCCCGCGCATGAGTGCGTCCGCAGCGACCGCGAGCACGACCATCGGCACCGCGCCGAGCAGCGTGAGGTCGTCGGCCTGCTGGCCCCATCCCTGGAAGACGAGTACGCCGAGGCCTCCCGCGCCGATGAACGCCGTCACGGCCGCGATGCCGATGACGAGCACGGCGGCAGCACGGATGCCTTCGAGCACGAGCGGGAGCGCGAGCGGGACTTCCACGCCGAGGAAGAGGCGAGCGCGTCCCATCCCCATCCCTCGGCCAGCATCGAGCGCGGCGGGGTCGACACCTGCAAGACCGACGAACGTGTTGCGCACGATAGGCAGCAGCGCGTAGAGCGTGAGCGCGATGATCGCGGGCGTGGTCCCGATCGCCCGCACACCGAGCGCTGCCAGTGGAGCGATGAGCAGGCCGAGCATCGCCATGCTCGGGATCGTCTGGATGATCGCCACGACCCCGATGCCGACCTGGCGGGCTATGCGGCTGCGGGAGGCGACCACCCCGAGCGGGATGCCGATGAGAGCGCCGAAGCCGATCCCCGCGCCGGCGAGCGTGAGGTGCTGACCCACGAGCGGCCAGAAACGGCGGGATTGCGCGGCGTACTCCTTCGCGAGCGACAGTTCCGGCACGCCGCCCCAGAGCGCCGCAGCGCCGACGCCGGCGACCGCGAGTGCGACGGCGAGCCACCGCGTCCGTACGTCAGCGCTCGCGCGCCACGCGGCGAACCACACGACGGCGATCCCGACGATCGCCACCCAGGCCCCGGGACCGATCGAGACGCGCGCGAACGCCGGCTGACCCTCCTGCAGCGTGGTCGCCGCGCTTCCGAGCGCAGCGACCACGACAGCGGTCGAGACCGCAGCCACCGCCGGGAGCGCGCGAGCACGAATCGCGTGCGGGAGGAACGCTGCAACGAGCGCCGCGGCAAGGAGCGCGCAGGCGAGCCACCCGAGCCATCCGGCGGCGGTGACGGCCTCCCCCACGCCGCTCGCGATGCGGTTCTCCCGAAACTCGACGAACGGCAGCGCGACGCACCCCGAGAGAGCGACGGCGGCGCCGAACCCCGCGACGCGATCGACGCGCGCCCCGTGCGACCGGTCTGCACTTGTGGCCTCGGCCGGTATCGGGTGCCCCTCGTTCCTCATAGATCCCTAGTAGAGCAGGTCCACCTCACGCAGCCACGCCTCGGCGACATCGCGCGCATCCTGGCCCTCGAGGGCGACCTCGGCGTTGAGGCGCTGGAGGGCCTCCAGGTCGAGCAGCGCGAACGCGGGCTCGAGGATGTCGGGGATCTGCGGGAACGCATCGATGACCTCGGCACGGAACGTGGGCGCCGGCTGGTAGATCGGCTGCACGCCGAGGGGATCGGCGAGCACCACGAGGTCGAGAGCGGCGATCGTCCCGTCGGTGCCGTACACCATCGCCGCGTTGACGCCGTCGGTGCCGTCGGCGGCCGCCTTGGCGGTAACTGCGGTATCACCGGTCGCAAGGGCGACACGCTGGTCGGGCGTAAGCTCGAAGCCGTACGCCGCCTCGAACGCCGGCATCGCGTCGGGGCGATCGAAGAACTCCTGGGAACCGGCGAGCCTGAGCTCGCCGTTACCGTTCACATGCACGGCGAGGTCCTCGAGCGAATAGATGGCGCTGCCCTCCGAGAACGAGCGGGGGATCGCAATCGCCCACGTGTTGTTCGCAGGCGCGGGCCTGAGCCAGACGATGTCCTCGTTCTCCCTGTCGAGCACCGCGGCGGCCTCGAAGGTGGCCTCGGCGTCCCGCAGGATCGCCGGGTCTATCTCCTCGTCGGCGTGAAAGACCGTGAGCGCGTTCGCCGTGTACTCGGGATACGCGTCGATCTCGCCTGCGAGCAGCGCCCGACGGGTTACGTCGGTGGCGCCGGTACGGGTACGGTCGACCACGTCGAAGCCTGCGTCCTCGAGCAGCGCGATCATGATGTAGCCGAGGATCGGGCCTTCGGTATCGAACTTGGATCCGATGGTCACGGTACCCGTCGGGGCGGCGGTCTCATCGCCGTTCGCGTCGGGCTCCTCGGCAGGTCCGCACCCGACAACGAGCGCCGCCACCAGCGCAAACACGACGGCAGCGATCAGTAGGTTTCGCATCGACTTGCCCCTTCCCCTCCGGATACCCGCTCGGCACGAGCGCCGGGCAGGTCGTCTCATCATATCTTTCCGGTTGCTGATATCATAAACGACGGCTCTCACGGCTCTTGCTACACCGGAGGGCCGCACCGGTACAGTCCCTGGATCGTTCACACGCGCGGGTTTCCGTTCGCGCGTTCGTACGGAAGGACATCACATGGGTGAGCGGATCACTGTGTTTGGAGCGGGATACGTCGGCCTCGTGACCGGTGTCTGTCTCGCGAGTTCGGGGCACGACGTGACGGTGCTCGACGTCGATCGCGCCAAGCTCGATGTCTTGGCCGAGGGCCGCTGCCCGTTCTTCGAGCCGGGCCTCGAGGAGCTCATGGCCGAAGCCGGCGCCGCCGGTCGCCTCACCTTCGCTGAGCCTGACGAGGCCGGGCCCCTCGGCGATATCGCCATCGTGGCGGTGGGGACCCCGGCGACCACGACCGGCTCGGCCGACATGCGCTACGTGCGCGCCGTCATCGACCAGATCGCAGCGGTCGCCCGCCCCGGCACGGTCGCCGTCATGAAGAGCACGGTCCCCCCGGGCACGGGGCGCACGCTCTCCACGCGGCTCGAACCGGCAGGCGTGGAGTACGTCTCCAACCCTGAGTTCTTGCGTGAGGGAAGTGCCGTGGCGGACTGGTTCGCCACCGACCGGATCGTGCTCGGCGGCTCGGACGCGGGCGTCGAGCGCATGCGAAGCATCTACGCCGATATCGACGCGCCCGTGCTCGCGTGCGACGTCACCAGCGCGGAGATGATCAAGTACGCCTCGAACGCGTTCCTGGCGACGAAGATATCGTTCGTCAACGAGATCGCCGTGTTGTGCGACCTCGTAGGAGCGAACGTCGACGAAGTCGCACAGGGTGTCGGCCTCGACGCGCGGATCGGGCCGGCGTTCCTGCGGCCCGGCATCGGCTACGGCGGCTCGTGCTTCCCCAAGGACACGCGCGCGCTCGACTTCCTCGCCACGCTCCACGGTTACGACTTCCACCTACTGAGAGCGGTCATCGAGGTCAACGCGCGCCAGCGACTTCTGCCGGTGCGCGCGCTCAAGGCGCACTTCGAGTCGCTCGAGGGCAAGCGGGTCGCGGTCCTCGGCCTGACGTTCAAGCCCGAAACCGACGACACGCGCGAGGCGCCCGCCATCGAGATCGTCCAATTACTTGCGGCCGAGGGTGCCGAGGTCGTGGGCTACAACCCGATCTCGGTCACCCTGCCTAACGGACCCGCCATCGCCGCCACGCTCGCCGAGGCCGTCGCCGATACCGACGCAGTGGTGCTCGCGACCGAGTGGTCCGAGATAGTGAGCGCCGACTGGAGCGCGCTTGTGGCCACGATGCGTCCGGGTGCGATCGTGTTCGACGGACGTAACGGTCTCGACCCGCAGGTGGTCCGTGCCGCCGGAGCGAAGTATATCGGCGTCGGGCGGCCCGACGGCGTGGGTTGCAACGGCCCGGCCGCGAGCTGATCCGCCGCCGAGGAGGCACGTAGATGTCGTTCTCCCTCATAGACCCCGCACTCGAACCGATCGCCGCTAAGGTGCTCGCCGGCGAGCGCCTCTCGGCAGGCGACGGCGTCACGCTGTACCAGAGCCGAGACCTCATCGGTATCGCGCAGATGGCCGATCACGTACGCCGTCGCCTCAACGGCGACCGCGTGTACTTCATGGTCAACCGCCACATCAACCCCACGAACATCTGCGAGAACCGCTGCAAGTTCTGCGCGTTCTCCCGCTCCGCGGGCCAGAGCGGCGCCTACGAGATGACGCTCGACGAGATCGTCGCCGCCGCGCGTGAGTGCGTGCCCGAAGGTGCCCACGAGGTGCACATCGTGGGCGGGCTCCATCCGGAGTGGCCGTTCGAGTTCTACGTCGAGATGGTGGCACGGCTGCGCGAAGCGCTTCCCGACCACGTCATCATCCAGGCGTTCACCGCTGTCGAGATCGAGTACTACGCGCAGATCAGCGGTCTCAGTACCCTCGAAGTGCTCCAGCAGCTCAAGGAGGCGGGGCTCGACGCGCTGCCGGGCGGAGGCGCTGAGATCTTCTCCGAGCGCGCACGCTTGGCGGCTTGGGAGAAGAAGACCTCGGCCGAGGACTGGCTCCGCATCCACGGCGAAGCGCACTCGCTCGACATCAAGACCAACTGCACGATGCTCTATGGGCACATAGAGACGATCGAGGAGCGCGTCGACCACCTCGTGCGCTTGCGCGAGCAGCAGGATGCGAGCGGCGGGTTCCTTGCGTTCATCCCGCTCGCATTCCACCCCGCCAACACGGAGCTTGCCGACCTGCCGGGCACCACCGGCTACGACGACCTCAAGACGCTGGCGATCGCGCGCCTCATGCTCGATAACATCCCGCATATCAAAGCATTCTGGATCATGGTGGGACTCAAGATCGCCCAGCTTGCGACGGTGTTCGGCGTCGATGACATCGATGGCACGGTGGTCGAGGAGCGCATCACGCACATGGCAGGCGCCACCACGCCGGAGGCGCTGAGCAAGGACGAGCTCGTCTCGCTCATCGCCGAGACCGGCCACACGCCGGTCGAACGCGACACGCTCTACCGCGTGGTGCGCGTCTACGACGAAGCGCTCGGTGATGACGGCTCCGAGACGCCGGTCGAAGACGGGTAGTCGCGTGCGGCCCCGCCTCGGCCACATCCAGTTCCTGAACTGCCTCCCGCTCTACTACGGGCTCGTCAAGAACGACGTCCTGCTCGATGTCGACCTCGTCAAAGCCGCGCCCCGCGACCTCGCTCGCATGCTCCTCGCCGACGAACTCGACGTGGCTCCCATCCCGGCCATCGAGTACGCGCGGCACGCAGACGAACTCGTGCTCCTGCCAGACATCGCGATATCCAGTTTCGGTGAAGTGCAGTCGATCCTCCTCCTTTCCACGCGCGCTCCGGCAGAGCTCGATGGTGCCACCGTCGCCCTCGCGGACACATCGCGCACCTCACAGGTCCTCACGAAGATCCTGCTCGAGCGGCACTGGGGTGTGCGGCCAAGCTACGTCGAGATGCCCCCGGACCTGCCCAGCATGTTGCGCGAAGCCGACGCAGCGCTTCTCATCGGCGACGACGCCCTGCGGGCGTACTGGGAGCCCCCTCTCGACCTGATCCTCACCGACCTCGGAGCCGAATGGACGGCGTGGACCCGCCTACCGATGGTCTACGCCGTGTGGGCGGCGCGCCGCCCGTTCGTCACCGAGCGGCCCGATGCGGTGACCGCCGTCGCCGACGCTCTCAACAACTCCCTCCTCTACTGTCGCGCCCACCTCGACGACATCTCCGCCTATGCCGCGAAGTGGGAGCCGTTCCCCACGGAGCGGTTCCAGAGCTACTTCGATGCGCTCCAGTTCCGCTTCGAGCCACAGTACCGGGAGGGTCTGACACGCTACCTCGAAGAGGCCCACGCCATCGGCGAGCTCGGCCGCATGCCCACACTCGCCGTCTTCGGTGAAGAGGCCGCCCGATGAGTTCCAGACTCCGCGCCCTGGCCCACGCGGCCGGCCTCGGCGAGAGCCGCCTGACCACCGATGACGCGCTCGCCCTCCTCGAGCATGCAGACCTGCTCGATCTCGGGGCTGCGGCCTCGGCAATGCGCGAGCGCATACATCCCGGAGCAGAGGTCACCTTCATCGTGGACCGCAACGTGAACTACACGAACGTGTGCGCGAGCGAGTGCTCCTTCTGTGCGTTCTACCGCGAGCCCGAGC
Source organism: Coriobacteriia bacterium (assembly GCA_007125735.1). Classification (GTDB taxonomy): domain Bacteria; phylum Actinomycetota; class Coriobacteriia; order Anaerosomatales; family SLCP01; genus SLCP01. The sequence continues at coordinate 8,664 of SLCP01000214.1, forward strand.
ACGCCGACGCCTACGTTCACGACGCGGGTGCGCTCGCGAGCAAGGTCGCCGAGACGATCGAACTCGGCGGTACGGCGATCCTGCTGCAGGGCGGGATGCATCCCGAACTCGGCATCGAGTGGTACGAGGAGATGCTCCGCTGCATCAAGGAAGCGCACCCCTCGATCCACGTCCACGGGTTCGGTCCGCCGGAGATCGTGCACGTCGCCCGCCTCAGCGGAATCTCAACCGCCGAGGTTCTGCGGCGTCTGCGCGATGCGGGACTCGACTCACTACCCGGTGGAGGCGCGGAGATCCTCGTCGATCGAGTCCGGGCGCACCTGTCGCCCCGCAAGGCCACCGCCGCCGAGTGGCTCGACGTCATGCGCGAGGCACACTCACTCGACATCTCGACCACCGCGACGATGATGTTCGGCAGTCACGAGACCCTCGCCGAGCGCATCGAGCACCTCGCCGCCATCCGTGAGCTTCAAGACGACGCCGTTGCCGCCGAGCGCACCGGCTTCCGCGCCTTCATCCCCTGGTCGTTCCAGCCGGGCAACACCGAGTACGGCGAGGCGACCGGCGCACTCCCGGCAAGCGGCTGGGAGTACCTGCGCCTGCTGGCCGTCTCGCGCCTCTTTCTCGACTCGGTCCCCAACATCCAGGCCTCTTGGGTGACCCAGGGAGCCAAGATCGGGCAGGTTGCGCTTGCCTTCGGCGCCAACGACATGGGCTCGACGATGATCGAAGAGAACGTCGTCGCAGCGGCAGGCACCCGCTTCATGCTCGCTCGCGACGAGCTCGTCCACCTCATCCGCGGCGCGGGCTGGACGCCCGTGCAGCGAGACACGCTCTACCGCGAGGTCGCTAGATACTGAGCCGCGTGTTGTAGCAACTCGCCCCGTTCATCTATTCACAAGAGCCCCACCATGGGCTATACTGACCTTGTGCATATATTCTCATATTGACATGTGCGCACTTCAGAATAGTTACCAGCCTCGAAAGCGAGTCCTCAGTGGACTTTCACTGCCTCCACTCGGAGATCTGCCGCACGCTGGCGAACGAGAAGCGCCAGCGCATCCTCGGCGCTCTGCGCTATGGCGAACTCTCGGTCTCCCGGATCGCCGAGGAAACCGAGATCGCGCAAGCGACCGTCTCGAAGCATCTCGCGCTGCTTCGCTCCAAGGGGCTCGTCAATGCGCGCCGCGAGGGAGCGCACGTGTACTACTCCGTCGCCAACCCGAAGATCATCCAAGCGTTCGACCTCATCACCGAGGTGATGATGGAGACGCTCGCTACCCAGCAGGAGAACATCGGAGTCCACAACACACCGGACGCAGGCGGCAAGCCGCACGCAGAATAGGCATGCATGGCGAGACAGTGACGCGCCCGACATGACCGAGGAGGTCAACAACAGTGAGCGAGATGGACAGCGTACGTCAGGAAGAGCCCAAGAAGCTCGCCATGGTCGTCATGAGCGGCGACATGGACAAGCTGTTCGGCGCGTTCATCATCGCGACAGGCGCCGCGGCGATGGGCATGCGGGTGACCATGATCTTCACCTTCTGGGGGCTGCGCGCAATCAAGAAGAACGTGCGTACCGGCAAGAC